>NZ_BAAAEP010000004.1:41538-114756 GCF_039523075.1 Caenispirillum bisanense | reverse complement strand
GACGGCTCCGCCTACGTCAACCATGTGGAACTGGTGCGGCGGGCGCGGGGGCCAGCGGCCGGGCGCGGGCGGTCAGCGGGCACAGGGCGACGGCGCCGGGATGGCCGGCCAGCCGGGCGATGCGGCTGTCGTCCACGCACACCGCCCGCACCGGCAGCCGCCACTGCCGCCCCAGCCGCGCCGCCAGGGTGAGGGCGGCGAGCGACGGCGGCGAGGCATCCACCGCCGCCACGATCGCCCCGCCGCCGCCGCAGGTCACGGCCGCCCCCCGTTGCCGTTGCGCGGCCGCAGGTCGCCCGACAGCTCCATGGCCCGCCGCCGCCAGCTTGCCAGCCGCGCCGCCACCCGGCGGTTGATGCTGCCGCTGGTCCAGCCGCCGTCGTCGTCGTCGTCGGGGGTGCCGGCCGGCAGGCCGGTGAGGATCTCGATGCCCTCGTCGATGGTGGCAACGGCATGGATGTGGAAGCGGCCGGCGCGGCAGGCCTCTACCACGTCGTCGCGCAGCATCAGGCTGTGGACGTTGGCGCGGGGGATCAGCACCCCCTGCTCGCCGGTCAGGCCGCGGGCGGCGCAGACGTCGAAGAAGCCCTCGATTTTCTCGTTGACGCCGCCGATGGGCTGCACCTCGCCGAACTGGTTGACCGATCCCGTCACCGCCAGCCCCTGGCGGATGGGCGCATCGGCCAGGGCCGACAGCAGGGCATAGAGTTCGGTGGAGGAAGCGCTGTCGCCGTCGATCATGCCGTAGGACTGTTCGAACACCAGGGTGGCCGAAACGCTGAGCGGCCCGTCCTGGCCAAAGCGGGCGGCGAGGAAGCCGGCGAGGATGAGCACCCCCTTGCTGTGCAGCTCGCCGCTCAGGTTGACCTCGCGCTCGATGTCCACCAGTTCGCCGCGGCCCATGCGCACGCGGCAGGTGATGCGGCTCGGCCGGCCGAAGGAGAAGGTGCCCAGCTGCAGCACCGCCAGCCCGTTGATCTGGCCGGCCTTGGCGCCCTCGGTATCGACCAGCAGGGTGCCGCGGGCGATTTCCTCCTGGATGTGCTCGCGCACCCGGTCGGTGCGGCGGGTCTTGGCGTCGATGGCCTGCTGCACGTCGGCGCGGGTCATCACCGCCGCGTCGCGCCGGCCGGCCCAGTAATCGGCCTCGCGCACCAGATCGACCAGCGACGCCATGTGGGTGGTCAGCCGTTCCGCATCGTCGGCGAGGCGGGCGGCGTGTTCGATCACCCGCGCCACGGCGCCGCGGTCGAGCGGCCGCAACCCTTCCTGCCGCGCCAGCCCGCCGATCAGCCGCGCCACCGCCAGGGTGGTGTCGTCGCGGCGCGGCATGCGGAAGTCGAAGTCCGCCTGCACCTTGAACAACTCGCGGAAGTCGGGGTCGTGGTGGCTGAGCAGGTAGTAGATCATCGGATCGCCGATCAGCACCACCTTGACGTCGAGCGGGATCGGCTCCGGCTCCAGGCTGGTGGTGGTGAACAGGCCGATGGAAGCGCCCGGCGCCTCGATGCGGATCTCGCGGCTGCGCAGGGCGCGCTTCAGGTCTTCATAGGCGAAGGGCTGGGTCAGCAGCTTGCGGGCGTCGATGACCAGATAGCCGCCGTTGGCACGATGCAGGGCACCGGCGCGGATGAGGGTGAAGTTGGTGACCAGGGCGCCGAAGCGCTGCTGATGCTCAATGCGGCCGACCAGGTTGGGCTGGCTCGGGTGGTCTTCCTCCACCACCGGGGCACCGCCGCTGTCGGCGTGGCTGACCAGCAGGTTGACGGCGTACTGCTCCAGCTGGTCGTCGCGCTGCGCCCCCAGCTGGCGGCGCACCTGCGGCGGCAGCTGGCGCAAATCCTCGCTGTCGGGCAGGAACTGGTCCACCCGCTCGATCAGCGCCGCCCGCACCGCGTCCAGGTGGGCGAGCACCGCCGGGCAGTCGTCGTAGACCGTCTTCAGGTCGTCGATGAGGTGGCCGACGGCGTATTCCGTCACCTCCTGGTCAAGCTGGCGGATGCGGTCGCGCTGCTCGCGCTCCCACTTGGGGATGCGGGCGATGCGGGCCTGCAGGTCTTCCTGCAGGTCTTCCATGGCGGCCTTGCGCTCGGCCTTTTCCTCGTCGGTCAGCTTCTCGAACTCGTCGGGGGTGAGCACCTCGCCGTCCTTCACCGGCGCCAGCGCCAGCGCCGTCGGGGTGCGCACCAGCGCCACGTTGCGGGCGCGGGCCTTGCGCTGGACCTCCATGAAGGCGTCTTCCTGGCGTTCCTTCAGGTCGTCCTCGATGGCCTGGCGGCGGGTGCGGTAGTCCTCGCCCTCGAACACCGCCGGCACCGCCGCCTGCAGGTCTTCCACCAGCCGCGCCATGTCGCGCTGGAAGGCGCGGCCGCGCCCGGCCGGCAGGCGCAGGGCGCGCGGGCGCTGCGGCTCGTCGAAGTTGCTGACGTAGCACCAGTCGTCGGGGCGCGGCTGGTCCGCCGCCGCCCGGCCGATGAAGGTCCGCACCAGGCTGGCCTTGCCGGTGCCCTGCGGCCCGGCGGCGAAGATGTTGTAGCCGTTGGCGCGGATGCCGATGCCGAAGCGCAGCGCCTCCACCGCCCGCTCCTGGCCGACCGTTTCCTCCTGGTCGGGCAGGTCGGCGGTGGTTTCGAACGGCAGGTCCGCCTCCCGGCAGCGGGTGACGAGCAGGTCGGCGGACAGCGGCGGCAGGGGCATGGAAACCTCGGGCGGGGGAAGGGGCAGGCGGACGGGAACGGGCGGGATCAGTCGGCGGCCGCCTCGATGGCCTCCATGTCGTCGTCGGAAAAGCCGAGGTGGTGGCCGATCTCGTGGATCAGCACATGGCGCACCACGTGATGCAGGTCGACGTCGTTCTCGCACCAGTAGTCGAGCATGGGCCGGCGGTAGAGGAACACCATGTCGGGGCTGGTGCGGATGTCGAGCACGCTCTGGCGGTCGATGGAGACGCCGCTGTAGAGGCCGAGCAGGTCATAGGGCGACTCGAGGCCCATCTCGCGCTCGATCTCCTCGTCGCAGAAGTCGTCCACCCGCACCAGCAGGTCGGTGATGGCGGGGCCGAAGGGGGTAGCCGCCAGTTCCTCCAGCACCTCGTGGGCGATGGCCTCGATGTCGGCGGCGGTGGGGGCGGTGAGGGTGCGGAAGTCGGTGGCGGTCATGGAGCGGTCCGGCGGGCGGTTGAGGCGCGGGCGGGGCGGGCCCACCTTGGGGTGGGGCCACCGCAATGAACGGGTCGGACGGCGGGGCCGATGCTCCGACTGTGCAGCGCTCCGGCCCCCACCGCAACCACCGATGCGCAAAGGAAATGCAGATGGCTCAAGTGCTTGACGGGCAGGACCGCGCCGATGCCCTGGCCGCCCTGCCGCACTGGCGGGCGGTGGAGGGGCGCGACGCCATCACCCGCACCTACCGGTTCGAGGATTTCAACGCCGCCTTCGGCTTCATGACGCGGGTGGCGCTGGTGGCCGAAGTCATGAACCACCACCCGGAATGGTTCAACGTCTACAACCGGGTGGATGTCACCCTCGCCACCCACGACGCCGGCGGGCTGACGGCGCGGGATGTTCAACTGGCGCAGGCAATGGACCGCCTGCATGACCGCTGACCGCCGATTTCCTCTGGGCAACACCCCCGCGTTTCGCTAGCTTCTGCGGCTGACGCTGGCGAGTCGCCGGCACCCCACTTCATAGACGCCGAGGGGAGACTCCTCATGACGATCACTTCGCGCCGCCCGCTTCTGCGCCGCGCCGGCGTGGCTGCGCTGGCCCTGGCCGCCGCCGTCGCCGTGTCGACGCCGAGCCTCGCCGCTTCCGCCACCGCGGCCAAGGGCAAGGGCTGCGCCGATGCCGGCGAGGCCGCCGCCATGCACGTGCGGTCGCTGCAGACCTGGCTGGTGGTGGCGTCGCTGAGCTGCGGCACGGTGGAGGACTACAACACCTTCGTCGTGAAGTACAAAGGCTCGCTGCAGCGCCACGGCGACCAGCTGATCCGCTACTTCAACCGGGCCTACGGCAAGGGCGGCAACGACAAGCTGAACCGCTACGTCACCCTGCTGGCGAACGAGGCCTCGCGCCTCAGCCTGGACGACCGCGAGGCGTTCTGCGCCCGCGCCGCCGCCATTTACGACGAGATGGAAGGCGACGCCGTGTCGGCCAACCAGCTCGACAGCTACTCGGCGGAAAAGGTCGGCCTGCTGGCGGTGGAGCCCAAGAGCTGCATGCCCGAGGGCCTGCTCGCCAGCGCCCGCTGACGACCGACGCCTCGTCTCCGACATCACGGTACGTCTGCAACCCCGCCGTCGCTGAAGCGCCGGCGGGGTTGTCGTTTGTGCTCAGGCGCGGCGGAAGCGGGCGGCGAAGAAGCCGTCCATGCCGCCGCGGTCGCCCAGGTGGCACGGCAGGGTACGCAGCCAGCCTTCCGGCGTGATCGCCTCGGAGAGCCCGCCGACCTCGGCCGCCGTCACCGGCTCGGGCGTCAGCGGCAGGGCGGCGGCGGTGGCCATGCGGGCCGGCCCTTCCTGCGGCTGGAGGGAGCAGACGCAGTAGACCAGCCGGCCGCCGGGCACCAGCATCTCCGCCGCCGCCGCCAGCAGGGCGTCCTGGGTGGCGGCCAGCGAATCGGGGTCGCCGGCCTTCTTCAGCCGCAGCACGTCGGGGTGGCGGCGGATGGTTCCGGTGGCGGTGCAGGGGGCATCCAGCAGCACCGCATCGGCCGGCGTCTCCGGCCGCCAGGTGGCGGCATCGGCGCAGACGGTGGTGACGCGGTCGGCGAGGCCCAGGCGTTCCATGTTCTCGCTCAGCCGGCGCAGGCGCACCTCGGAGCGGTCGACGGCGATCACCCGCGCTCCGGCGGCGGCCAGCTGCGCCGTCTTGCCGCCCGGCGCGGCGCACAGGTCGATGACCGTCAGCCCGGCGACCTCGCCCAGCAGCCGCGCCGGCAGGGCGGCGGCGGCATCCTGCACCCACCAGGCGCCCTCGGCATAGCCCGGCAGCTGGCTCACCAGCCCGCCGTCGAGGCGGCGCAGGCTGCCGGTCGGCAGGATCTCGGCCTTCAGCGCCTCCGCCCAGGCGGCGGCATCGGCCTTGACGGTGATGTCGAGCGGCGGCTCGCCCAGGTCGGCTTCGGCGATGCGGCGGGCGGTGGCCTCGCCGTAGGTGTCGATCCAGCTCTGCCACAGCCAGCGCGGGGTGTTGAGGCGGACGTCCTGGCCGGCCAGCACCTCGCGCCCCTCGCGCGCCAGCCGGCGGGCGACGGCGTTGACGAGGCCGGTGAGGCCGGGCGCCTTCAGGGTCTTGGTCAGTTCCACCGATGTATCGGCGGCGGCGTGGGCGGGGGTGTCGAGGAACAGGATCTGCGCCGCCGCCAGCCGCAGCACATGGCGCACGGCGCCGTGGCGGCGGGCCAGCGGGCGGTCGAGGAAGGCCTTCAGCACGCCGTCGATCTGCCCCAGGCGGCGCAGGGTGGTGGTGGCCAGCAGCCGCACGAAAGCGCGGTCGCGCGCCTCCAGCCGGGCGACGGCGGCGTCGAAGTGGTCGTCCATGGCCTCGCCGTCATCCAGCACGGCCTGCAGCAGCCGCAGGGCGGCGCGGCGGGAGGCAAGCGCCGGCGCCTCGGCGGCGGCGGAGGGACGGCGGGCGGGGGCGGGGCGGCGCGGCTCGGTCATGCAAGGCTCTTAACGACAAAGGCCCGGCGCGACAAGAGGCGCCGGGCCGGCAGGGGCGGAAAGGTGTCGCCGGCGGCGGGGATCAGCCCCACGGACCGCTGCGGCCGGCGGTGGCCCACGGCGAGGCGGGGGCGGCCGGGGCGCCGGCCATGGCGCGCAGGCGGGCGATGCGGTTGGCGGTGGCCGGATGGGTGGAGAACAGGCTGTCCACCTTGCGGGCGTGCAGCGGGTTGACGATGAACATGTGGGCGGTGGCGGGGTTGTTCTCCGCCCGCGGGTTGTCGATGTGGCGGGCGCCGGCTTCCAGCTTCTCCAGCGCGCTCGCCAGCCACAGCGGCTGGCCGCAGATTTCGGCGCCGGCGGCGTCGGCGGCATACTCGTTGGTGCGCGAGACGGCCATCTGCACGATCATCGCCGCCATGGGCGCCAGGATCGACATCACCAGGATGCCGACGAAGCCGAGCGGGCTGGAGTTGTTCTCGTCGTTGCGGGTGGCGCCGAAGAAGAAGGCGAAGTTGGCCAGCATGCCGACGGCGCCCGCCAGGGTGGCGGTGATGGTGGCCGTAAGGGTGTCACGGTGCTTCACGTGCGCCAGTTCGTGCGCCATCACGCCGGCCAGTTCCTCGGCGGTCAGGATGCGCATCAGGCCGGTGGTGGCGGCGACGGCGGCGTTCTGCGGGTCGCGGCCGGTGGCGAAGGCGTTGGGCTGGGCGCTGTCGATGACATAGACGCGCGGCATGGGCATGCCGGCCCGCTGGGCCAGCTGCTGCACGATGCCGTAGAGCTGCGGCGCGCTGCGGGCGTCCACTTCCTGCGCGTTGTACATGCGCAGGATCATCTTGTCGGAGTTCCAGTAGGCGAAGAAGTTCATGCCGGCCGCCACCGCCAGCGCGATGAGCATGCCGGCCTGGCCGCCGATCAGCCAGCCGACGGTCAGAAACAGCGCGGTCATGCCGGCCAGCAGCAGTCCGACGCGAAGGGTGTTCATGGGCCTCTCCGAGCGCTATATCCCGTTTCCATGAATAGTGCTCGCCGGCCCCCTCTTCAAGAGGAATGCCGCACTGCAGCATCCGTCAGCCACGAAGGAAACCGCCATGTCCGACCAGACCAAGCCCGACCCCGCCGTTCCCGCCCCGCCGGCGCCGGACGCCGCGGCGGAGGCGGAGGGCACCGCCGGTACCGCCGGCCAGGCCCCGGCGTCCGCCATCCCCACCGTCAACCTGCGCGACATGCCGCCCTCCCAGGCCGACGAGATCGGCGGCCCGCGCGGGCCGGAGCCGACCCGCTACGGCGACTGGGAACGCAAGGGCCGCGTCTCCGACTTCTGAGGCGGGGCTCCTTCCCCTCGGCATCGGGCTTCAGGTTCTTGCAACGTTCCGCCTCTGCCTCTACACTTCCAGATTAATGGATGTGATAGAGCCTAAGAACACGCAGGGGATGTATCCGATGCCGCTCGCGCGGACCCGCCGCCGTTTCGGTCCGGTGCTGCTGCTGGCGGTGACGGCGGCGGCAGTGCCCTCGGCCGCGCCGGCGGCGCAGGAGGTTCTGGCCGGGCCGGTGGTGGCGCAGGTGGTGCGGGTGATCGACGGCGACAGCCTCCAGGTGCGGGCCCACATCTGGCCGGGCCAGCATGTGGAAACGGTCGTGCGGCTGGCCGGGGTGGATGCCCCGGAACTGCGCGGCCGCTGCCCGGCGGAGCGCGATCTCGCCCGCGCCGCCCGTGACTTCCTGGCTGCCCGCATCGCCGCCACCGGCAATACGGTGGTGCTGACCGGCATCCGCCATGACAAGTACGGCGGCCGGGTGCTCGCCACCGTCCTTGCCGGCGATGGCGGCGATCTGGCGGCGGCCCTGGACGGGCATGGGCTGGCGCGGCTGTACGACGGCGGCCGGCGCGACCCGTGGTGCCCGCCGGCACAGGCGGCGGAGTAGCATGGGGCCGGCGTCCTACGCCTTCTGATTGCGGCGCTCTTGCGCCGTGGCCCGATTCTGTCATAGTGCCGAAACCACGGTTGATCGGGCGCGCCGCTGCGGGAAAGGCGCCTGCACACCGGGGGCAGAGGGGGAAACATGGCGTTGATGGGAACCTTGCGCCGCCTGGTGGGCGGCAGCCGGGCGGCTGGCCCGTCGGACGAGGCGCCGGCGCGGGCCGCCGCCGGTCCGGTGCGCGTCGTCATCGCGCAGTTCGACGGCGACGACAGCGGCGCCGTGCAAGGCACCCTCCACAGTCGCCTGTCCGCCCGCTCCAGCCTGCAGGTGGTGGTGCTGCCGCGCCGCATGACCACCGCCACCGATCCCATGAAACGCATCGAGGAAGCCACCAAGCTCGGCCGCGGCCTGCTGGAAAAGGCCGGCGCCGAGGTGCTGGTGTGGGGCGAGGCGGCGCCCGGCGGGCTTGCCCGCCTGCGCTTCGTCACCCAGCCGGCGGCCACCGACTACGGCTCCGGCGCCGCCATCGCCAGCGAGCACCTGGACCTGCCCGCCTACCCCAGCGACGAGCAGGCCGACGTGGCGGAGCTGATCCTGCTCGCCGCCGCCCGCCCGGCCGACGACGAAGTCCGCAAGGCCCGCGCCGACCAGCTGCGCACCGCCCAGACGGCGGCGCTGCGGGTCATCAACCGCGGCGGCCTGCCGGACGCCTGCCTGCCGCCGCTCAAGGGCTGGCTCGCCAACCTGGAACTGCACCCGTCCCTGCGCAACGAGGGCATGACCGACGTCGAGATCGCCGCCGGCCACTATCGCGGCGCCCTGGCGGCGGGGCCGGAGGTGCTGGGCGAGCCGATGATCGCCGCCCTGCGCGCCCACCTGGGGGCCGCCGTCGCCGCCCTCGGCAGCGAGCGCCGCGACACCGAGGCCATGGACGAAGCCGCCATGCTGGTGCGCGCCGCCGGCGCCGTCATCACCCGCGAGGCGCTGCCGGAGGAATACGCCGCCCTGCAGGCGCTGCTGGGCTGGATCCTGCAGCGCCAGGGCACGCTCGCCAACCGCACCGGCTATCTGCGCGAGGCGGTGGCGGCCTACCAGCTGGCCTGCTCGGTGTGGACCCGCAACACCAACCCGACCCGCTGGGCGGAGACGCAGGTGAACGTCGGCCGCCTGCTGACCACCCTGGGGGAATTCACCCACACCCAGGAATTCCTCGACCAGGCGGTGACCGTGTTCCGCCAGGTGGCGGCGCTGTACACGCGCGAAAAGGCGCCGGTGTTCTGGGCCAACCTGCAGAACAACATCGGTTCGGCCCTGTTCGCCAAGTCCAAGCGCACCAACAATCCGGCCGACCTCACCGCCGCCGCCTTCGCCTACAAGGAGGCCTGCGCCGTGTTCGAGGAAAAGCAGATCACCAAGTCGCTGCACGTCGCCCGCAAGAACCTGCACCGGGTGGAACGCCTGGTGCAGATGCGCGCCGGCGGGGCGCAGCCGGCCCGCGCACCGGAATAGACCGGCCGCCCCCCTTGATCTTCGCGCGCCGGCCCGCCATTGTCGGCGGCGACCGTCTTTCCGTGTGCAACCGTTCAGGCCTTCCCCCATGCAGACCACCTTCCAGACCGATGCCATCGTGATCGGCGCCGGCCCCGTCGGGCTGTTCACCGTCTTTCAGTGCGGCATGGTCCGCATCGGCTGTCATGTGGTGGACGTGCTGGACGAGATTGGCGGCCAGTGCACGGCGCTCTACCCGGAAAAGCCCATCTTCGACGTCCCCGGCTTCCCCCGCATCGAGGCCGCCCGCCTGATCGAGCAGCTGGAGGCCCAGGCGGCCCCCTTCAAGCCGGTGTTCCACATGGGCCAGCAGGTCAACCGCCTGGAGCGCAGCGAGGCCACCGGCCGCTGGCTGGTGGAGACCAGCAAGGGCACCCGCATCGAGGCGCCGGTGGTGATCATCGCCGCCGGGGTCGGCGCCTTCGGCCCCAACCGGCCGCCGCTGGACGGGCTGGAGGCTTACGAGGGCACCTCGGTGTTCTACATGGTCGGCAAGCGGGAGCAGTTCCGCGGCAAGCGCATCGTCATCGCCGGCGGCGGCGACTCGGCGGTGGACTGGGCGGTGTCGCTGTCGGAAGTGGCGGCCAGCGTGCAGGTGGTGCATCGCCGTCCCAAGTTCCGCTGCGCGCCCGACAGCTACGACAAGCTGAAGGCGCTGGAAGGCGCCGGCAAGGTGGAACTGGTGGTGCCCTACCAGCTGTCGCGCCTGGAAGGGGCCGACGGCCGCCTGTCGGCGGTGATCGTCGCCGACCTGGACGACAAGGAACGCCGCCTGGACGCCGACGTGCTGCTGCCCTTCTTCGGCCTGTCCACCAACCTCGGCCCGATCACCGAATGGGGGCTGGAGATGGGCACCAAGGGCACCATCGCCATCGACCAGTCGACCTCGGAAACCTCCGCCAAGGGGGTGTTCGCGGTGGGCGACATCGCCGGCTATCCGCACAAGCTGAAGCTCATCCTCACCGGCTTTGCCGAGGCGGCGCAGGCGGCCCATGCCGCCTTTGCCTACGTCCACCCCGGCGAGGCGCTGCACTTCGAGCATTCCACCACCTCCGGCGTGCCGGCCGGCGGCTGACGGGCGTGGCGCTGGCTCAGGCGGAGTGGAGGCGCTTGTAATCCTCGGTCGCCTCCACCAGCGCCCGGCGGATGCCCGGTTCCAGCGCCGAGTGGCCGGCATCGGGCACCACCACGTAGCGGCACTCCGGCAGCGCCCGCGCCACCCGGTCGGCGGTGACGATGGGGCACACCACGTCGTAGCGCCCCTGCACGATGGTCACCGGCAGCGTATGCAGGCGGTCCAGCCCCGCCATCAGCTGGTCGGGGGTCAGGAAGCCGCGGTTGACCATGTAGTGCGCCTCCAGCCGCGCCAGGGCCAGCGCCGGCTCCGGCCGTCCCAGTGGGCCGGCGGCGGGGTCGCTGAAGCCGCGCGTCGGCACCAGCCGCGAACAGGCCTCCTCATAGCTCGACCACACCCGCGCCGCCGGCCCATGCACCTGCGGGTCGGGATCGGTCAGGCGGCGGTAGTAGCTGGCGAGCGGATCGGCCCGTTCGCCGGCCGGCAGGAAGTCGCGGAAGTGGCGCGCCGCCTCCGGGAAGAACTGCCCCATGCCGTTGACGAACCAGTCGATCTCGGCATCGGTGCAGAGGAAGATGCCGCGCAGGATGAGGCCAAGGCAGCGCTGCGGGTGGCTCTGGGCATAGGCCAGCGCCAGCGTCGATCCCCACGAGCCGCCGAACACCAGCCACTGCTCCACCTTCAGGTGGCGGCGCAGGGCCTCGATGTCGTCCACCAGATGCCAGGTGGTGTTGTTGCGCACCTCGGCAAAGGGCGTGGAACGGCCGGAGCCGCGCTGGTCGAACAGCACGATGCGGTAGAACGCCGGGTCGAAGAAGCGGCGGAACTGCGGCCCGACGCCACCGCCAGGGCCGCCGTGCAGGAACACCACCGGCACGCCGGTGGGGTTGCCGCTCTCCTCCCAGTACAGGCGATGCAGCGGGTCCACCGCCAGATGGCCGGAGGCATGGGCCTCGATGGGGGGGAACAGGGTGTCGTCGGTGGCGGCGGCGGAACGCACGGGCTGATCCTTGCTCACTGGTCCTCCTTGCCCGCGCGGACCAGGGCCGGATCGGCCGTGATCTGCTCGGGGTGGGTCAACTCGATCATGGGGCCGTTGCGGGAGCGAATCCAGCCCCTTAGCAGAACTTCCCGTCCGCTCAGGGCGGCCGGGTCGAGGCCGGCGGCCCGGAACTGGCGGCGGGCGGCGGCATCCAGGGTGGCGGTGAAGTCGGTGCGCCAGTCGGGCCCGAAGTTGAGGTAGGTGGTGCCGCGCGCCTCCGCCACCTCGCGCACCGTGCCGCGCACCACCTGGAAGGTGCCCTCGGTGTCCGCCTCGTCGGGCAGGGTGGCGGCGTCGCGCACGCGGTAATGGTCCAACGCCCAGATGCCGCGACGGGCGGCACGGGCGTCCGCCTCGGCGGCCATCATCTCGGCGGCGAGGCGGCGGTTGTCGGGGAAGGTGTAGACGCGGGCGAGGCCCCGCCGCAGCATCTCCCCCTGCACCCACAGGCCGTCGTCGGCCCGGAACAGGTGGGCGAGCACGCGGCCGTGGCGGTCCTGCGCCGTCTCCCCAGGCCGCACCGCCACCGAGCGGCCGCCGATCAGCTCCACCACCGCCGCGCGCGCCTCGGGCGCCAGCGGCCATTCGGGGAAGTTGCGGCGGCCGAGCGGCAGCTTGGGCGCCTGGATGCCGACGAAGCGGACCTCGCGGCCGTCGGCCAGCATCACCGTATCGCCGTCGATGACCTCCGCCACCGCCGCGGTGCCGGCATCGGCCAATCCGGGCGCCAGACGGTCCAGCTCCGCCGCCCCGCCGGCCGCCGTCGGCACGAGGCCGATGAGCAGCGCCAGGAGCAGCGCCTTGATCCTGCCGCCTTGCGCCCGTACCATGCCCGCTCCGGTCCGCAGCGGCCGGAGTGTCGGGACTTTCAAAGGGATCGCCAGTGTCATGCGCGCCGTCTTCGTGATGATCAAATGCGACCTCGGCAAGGCCTATCAGGTCGCCGACCAGGCCGTCGAGGACATCGAGCAGATCTCGGAAATCTACTCGACCTCCGGGCAGTATGACCTGCTCGCCAAGTTTTACGTCGACGACGATGTCGACGTCGGCCGTTTCGTCACCGAAAAGGTGCAGACCCTGCCGGGGGTGAAGGATACCTTCACGCTGATCACCTTCAACGCCTTCACGCCCGACAGCAGCCCGGGCGGCACCCGCATCGCCTGACGGCACCGCCTGCCGACCCTGCCGCCGGCCGGAGACGCGCCATGAGCCACGCCCCCGACGCCCACCCCCGCCCCCACGGCTTTCACCACGCCGGCTGCGGCTGCGGCCATGGCGGCGGGGGCCTGTCGCGACGGCGCCTGCTGCTCGGCTCGGCGGCGCTGGCGACGGCGGCCGGCAGCGGCCTCGGCCTCACCGGCTGCACCGCCAACCCGGCCACCGGACGGTCGAGCTTCACCGCCTTCTCCGACATCGGCGACGACGTGCGGGTGGGGGCGCAGGAATACCCCAAGCTGCTGGAAGCCTTCGGCGGCGCCTATCAGAACCGCCGCCTGCAGGCCTATGTGGACGGCATCCTGGTGCGGTTGGTTCCGCACACGGAATATCCGCAGCTGCCATGGCAGGTGACGATCGCCAACACGCCCATCGTCAACGCCTTCGCCCTGCCCGGCGGCAAGGTGACGCTGACCCGCGGCCTGCTCGCCATGGCCTCCAGCGAGGCGGAGGTGGCGGGCGTGCTGGCCCACGAGGTTGGCCACGTCACCGCCCGCCACTCGGCCGAACGCCAGGGCGCCGGCCTGCTGGCGCAGCTGGGGGTGGCGGTGCTGGGGGCGGCGACCGGCAGCGCCGAACTGGCCAACATGGCCGGCCAGGGCGCCCAGGCCTACCTGCGCGGCTATTCCCGCGACCAGGAGATGGAGGCCGACATGCTCGGCATCCGCTACATGACCCGCGCCGGCTATGATCCCGACGCCATGGCCGGCTTCCTCGCCACCCTGGGGGAGCAGTCGCGGCTGGAGGCCCGCATGGCCGGGCGCGACCCGTCGGAGGCCGACGCCTACAACATCATGGCCACCCACCCGCGCAGCCTCGACCGCGTGCGCCAGGCCATGCAGCTGGCCCAGGCCGGACGGCCGCCGCAGCCGGTGGTGGGGCGCGAGTCCTTCCTGTCGGAAATCAACGGCATGCTGTTCGGCGAAGACCCGGAGCAAGGGCTGATCCTCGACCGCGGCCGCCGCTTCGCCCACCCGTCGCTGCGCTTCGCCTTCGAGGCGCCGGACGGCTTCCGGCTGGTCAACGGCCGCCAGCGGGTGACGGCGCAGCATCCGGGCGGCGGCACCGCGGTGGTGGACCTCGCCCGCGGCGGCGGCGATCCGGGGGCCTTCGTCGCCCGCTGGGCCGGCCCGGCGGCGGCGGGACGGCCGGAGCGCCTCAGCCTCAACGGCCTGCCGGCGGCGACGGTGGCGGTGCGTCTGACCGCCGCCGGCGGTCGCCCGGTGCGCGGCCAGGTGGTGGCAGTGCCGGCGCCGCAGCCCGACCTGATGGTGCGGTTCCTGTTCATGGCGCCCGACGCCCAGTTCGGCCGCTTCGACGAGGCCTTCCGCCGCATGACCTACAGTTTCCGCCATCTGAGCGCCGACGAAGCCGCCTCCCTGCGTCCGCTGCGGCTGATCGTGACGCGGGTGGAACCGGCCGACACCATCGCCGACCTCTCCGCCCGACTGCCCTACGGCCCCTTCAACGACGACTGGTTCCGCTTGCTCAACGACCTCTCCCTGCAGGACGGCCTGACGCCCGGCGAGCTGGTCAAGATCGTCACCCAGTAGGGGGGCGGCGCCCGATCATGGCTTGCCCGGAATTTATATCCGGGTGACTATAGCGCCTCCTCCTGGGGGCGTAAGCATGACCGAAGCCGAAAGCCGCGTTGCCCCGAAGCCGGTCCCCGCCTTCACGGCCGGCGCCGCCATCGGTGTTCTCGGCGGGCTGATCGGCCTTGGCGGGGCGGAGTTCCGCCTGCCGCTGCTGATCGGGGTGTTCCGGTTCGCCGCGCTGGAGGCGGTCATCCTCAACAAGGTCATGAGCCTGGTGGTGGTCGCCGTGGCGCTGCCGTTCCGCATGTCGGCGGTGCCGCTGGAGATGGTGGGCGCCCACTGGCCGATTGCGCTCAACCTTCTGGCCGGCAGCATGGCGGGAGCCTGGATCGGCGCCGGCTGGGCGCTGCGCCTGCGCCCGGCGCTGTTCTACCGCATCATCGCCATGCTGCTGACCGTGGTGGCGGCCGTGCTGCTGCTCGGCCATGGCGGCGGCGAGGGGACGGTGCCGGCCTTCTCCGGCATCGGCCAGGCCGTGGCCGGGCTGGTGGCGGGTATTGGCATCGGCATCGTGGCGTCGCTCATCGGGGTGGCGGGGGGCGAGTTCCTGATCCCGACGTTGATCCTGCTGTACGGCGTCGACGTGAAGCTGGCCGGCAGCCTGTCGCTGGCGGTGAGCCTGCCGACCATGCTGGTCGGCTTCGCCCGCTACAGCCGCGACCGCAGCGTCCTGGTGCTGCGGCAGAACCTGCGCTTCGTGGCGATCATGGCGGCGGGTTCGGTGGCCGGCGCCTACCTGGGCGGCCAGATGCTGGGACTGATCCCGGCACATCTGCTCCTGCCCGTGCTGGCCGCAATCCTGGTGATCTCGGCGATAAAGATCTGGCGCCACGCTTGAGCATGGGGCTTTCGGCCGCCGCCCCGCCCCGCCCGTCCGCCCGGCGGGCTAGTCCATCTCCACCATCGGCGGGGCCAGCACCTCGCGCTTGCCGACGTGGTTGGCGCGGGAGACGACGCCTTCCTTCTCCATCCGCTCGATGATGCGGGCGGCGCGGTTGTAGCCGATCTGCAGGTGGCGCTGCACGAAGCTGGTGGAGGCCTTGCGCTCGCGGCACACCAGCGCCACCGCCTGGTCGTAGAGGTCGTTGCCGTCGCCGTCGCCGCCGGGGCTGGCGCCGGCCGGGCCGGCGGGGCCGAAGCCGGGAATGGCGGCCATGGCCTCCTCGTCGTCCTCGGTGACGCCGTCGACGTAGTCGGGCTCGCCCTGGTCGCGCAGATGGGCGACCACCTTCTCCACCTCCTCGTCGGTGACGAAGGGGCCGTGGACGCGGGTGATGCGGCCGCCGGCGGCCATGTAGAGCATGTCGCCCTGGCCCAGCAGCTGTTCCGCCCCCTGCTCGCCCAGGATGGTGCGGCTGTCGATCTTGCTGGTGACCTGGAAGCTGATGCGGGTCGGGAAGTTGGCCTTGATGGTGCCGGTGATGACGTCGACGCTCGGCCGCTGGGTCGCCATCACCAGGTGGATGCCGGCGGCGCGGGCCATCTGGGCGAGGCGCTGGATGGCAGCCTCGACATCCTTGCCGGCCACCAGCATGAGGTCGGCCATCTCGTCGACGATGACGACGATGAAGGGCAGCGGCTTCATGTCCAGGGCCTGCTGCTCGAACACCGGCTTGCCGGTGTCGGGGTCGAAGCCGGTCTGCACCGTGCGGGTCAGCCCCTTGTCGGACTTCAGCGCCTCCGCCACCTTGGCGTTGTAGCCGGCGATGTTGCGCACACCGATCTGGCTCATCAGGCGGTAGCGGTTTTCCATCTCCCGCACCGCCCACTTCAGCGCCACCACCGCCTTGCCGGGGTCGGTCACCACCGGCGCCAGCAGGTGCGGGATGCCGTCGTAGACCGACAGTTCCAGCATCTTGGGGTCGATCATGATGAAGCGGCACTGGTCGGGCGTCAGGCGCCACAGCAGCGAGCAGATCATGGTGTTGACCGCCACCGACTTGCCCGATCCGGTGGTGCCGGCGATCAGCAGGTGGGGCATGCGGGCAAGATCGACATAGACCGGCCCGCCGCCGATGTCCTTGCCGAGCGCGAGGCAGAGCGCCTGCGGCGACTTGTCGAACTCGTCCGCGGCCACCAGTTCGCGGAAGCGCACGACCTCGCGGCGGGCGTTAGGCAGTTCGATGCCGATGACGCTGCGGCCGGGGATGACGGCGATGCGCACCGCCACCGCCGACATGGAACGGGCGATGTCGTCCGCCAGCCCGATGACGCGGCTGGTCTTGGTGCCGGGCGCCGGCTCCAGTTCATAGAGGGTCACCACCGGGCCGGGGCGCACCTTGACGATCTGGCCGTTGACGCCGAAGTCCGCCAGCACCCCTTCCAGCATGCGGGCGTTGGCCGACAGCGCCTCCTCGTCCAGCTTGCCGCCGCTGCCGGGGTCGGGCGGGGCGAGCAGGTCGATGGGCGGATGCACCCAGCCCTCCGCCGGGTCGGGCGGCAGCAGGGAGCCCTGGCGGGCCTCCATCTCGCGGCGGGAGGGGGCGGGCGGCTTCGGCCGCGACACCACTTCCACCGTCGGCTCGGCCCGCGGCGGCGCCGGGTGCGGAGTGC
This sequence comes from Caenispirillum bisanense, assembly GCF_039523075.1. Classification (NCBI taxonomy): domain Bacteria; kingdom Pseudomonadati; phylum Pseudomonadota; class Alphaproteobacteria; order Rhodospirillales; family Novispirillaceae; genus Caenispirillum; species Caenispirillum bisanense. The sequence goes on along the minus strand of NZ_BAAAEP010000004.1, from coordinate 98,134 downwards.
CGAGCACCGGCTCGCTGCGGGTGGTGACGGCCGGCTCCATGCGCCGGCGCCGGCGGCGGCGGTCGTCGGCATCGCCGTCGTCGGCCGCGGCGGCGGGATCGTCCTTGTCCTTGCGGCTGCGGCCGAGCGCCTGCCGCGCCTTGCCGCCGAGGCCGAGCATGGTGTCCGGCATCTCCCGCACCGAGGCGATGGCGCGGCGCCATTCGTCGAACCGCACATGCGCCACCCACAGGAACAGCACCGCCCCCACCAGCCCGCCGACGCCGGCCACCAGGGCGGCGCTGTCGGCCGCCAGCTGCACGGCGGAGCGCAGCAGCAGCGCCCCGGCGGCGCCGCCCAGGCCGGCGGCGATGGGCCAGTCGGGCGGCTTCGGCAGGGCGGCGAGCCCGAAGCTGAGCAGGATGGCGGCGGCGATCAGCCCCACCGTGCGCAGCCAGGCGGCGCTGACGTGCTGGCCGGAAATCAGCCGCACCCCCCACGACAGCACCGCCAGCAGCGGCAGCGCCGCCGCCAGCCCGAAGCCCTGCAGGGCGGCGTCCGACAAGGTGGCGCCGAAGCGGCCGAGGGCGTTCACCGGCTCGGCATCGCTGGCGGTGTTCCACGACGGATCGCCGGGCGTATGGGTGAGCAGCGCCGTCGCCACCACGCCCGCCACCACCACCAGCCCGAGGCCGAGCAGCCGCAGCCCCATGCCGCGCACCGCCGTCACCATCTCGGGCGGCAGGATGCGGGGGACGAGGGCCTTGGGGCGGCTCTGGGGACGCGGGGTGCGGGCCATGGGCGCGGTGTCTGTCCTGTAACGGTGGCGGAGCGGCGGCGGCGGGGTCAGCCGGCGGCGAGCAGGGCGGCGATGCGGGTGAGGGCGTCTTCCACCACCGGCTGGTCGTGGACCAGGGCGATGCGGATGTAGCGGGCACCGGCATTGCTGCCGTCGGCCTCGTCGCGGGTGAGGTAGCGGCCGGGCAGCACCTTGATGCCGGCTTCCGCCCACAGGCGGCGGGTCATGGCCTCGCCGTCGCCGACGTCCAGCCACAGGAAGAAGCCGCCCTCCGGCGCCACCCGCTCGCGCCCCAGCACCGGCCCGAGGATGCGGTCGGCGGCGTCCATCTTGGCCTGGTAGCGGGCGCGGTTGTCGTCCACATGCGCCTCGTCGGCCCACAGGGCGGCGGCGGCGGCCAGCAGCGGCAGCGGCGTGCCGGCGGCGGCGTAGCTGCGCAGGCGGGAGAAGCGGGCGATGACGGCGGCATCGCCGATCACCACGCCGGAGCGCAGGCCGGCGGCGCTCGACCGCTTGGAGAGGGAGTTGAACACCAGCACGTTGTCGAGGCTGCCGCCCAGCTCGCGGCAGGCGTCCAGCGCCCCCGGCGGCGGCGCGCTACGCCAGATCTCCGAATAGCACTCGTCGGCGATGAGCAGGAAGCCGTGGGCGCGGGCCAGCCGCACCAGCTCGATCCAGGTTTCCAGCGGCGCCACCGCCCCTTGCGGGTTGGCCGGCGAGCAGAAGAACACCATGGCGGCGCGGTCCAGCACCTCGCGCGGCAGCGCCGCCACGTCGGGCAGGAAGCCGGTGTCGGGGCCGGCGGGCAGCATCAGCGGCTCGGCGCCGTTCATGACCGCGGCGCCCAGATAGACCTGGTAGAAGGGGTTGGGCATGATCGCCAGCGGCGCCCGCGCCGCCGGGTCGGCGGCCACCGCCACCTGGCCGATCATGTACAGCGCCTCCCGCGTGCCGGCGGCCGGCAGGACGTGGCGGGCGGGGTCGACCATGCCGTCGGGCAGGCCGTAGCGGCGGCTCGCCCAGCCGGCCACCGCCGCCCGGTAGTCCGGCGTGCCGGCGATGGGCGGATAGCGGTTCCAGCCACCGGTGGCGGCGATGGTGTCGCCGATCAGCGCCGGGGCGGCGTGCTGCGGCTCGCCGATGGACATGACGAGGCCGCCGCCGGGCGGCGTCGGCAGGTCGTCCAGCAGGGCGGCGAGGCGCTGGAACGGGTAATCGCTGAGCTGGTCGAGGCGCGGATTGAAGGTCATCGGATATGAGCCTGAGGACAAAGCGGAAACGACGATACCGCCGCCGCGACTCGGGAGCAAGCGACGCGGCGGTGACAAGCGCCGCACCGGCGGGGCGGGGGCCGCGCCGGCGGTCTTGACGATCGGGCCGGATGTCCCGAAATATGAGCAGGCCGGCGGTGCCATTGCGGACCGTCGACTGCACGACCTGTCCGGGGTGCCATTCGGGCCCCGCGCCGGACTCGCTCAGGCGAATGAGGAGAACGCGATCGTGACCCGTCTGTCCGTGTTCAACAGCCCCCTGCTGCTGGGCTTCGACCAGTTCGAGCGCGTGCTCGACCGCGTGGCGAAAAGCTCGGCCGAGGGCTATCCGCCCTACAACATCGAGCAGATCGGCGACAACGGCCTGCGCATCACCCTGGCGGTGGCCGGTTTCTCCGACGACGACCTCAGCGTCACCACCGAGGACAACCAGCTGGTCATCCGCGGCCGCCAGACCCGCGACGACGCCGACCGCGTGTTCCTCCACCGTGGCATCGCCACCCGCCAGTGGCAGCGCAGCTTCGTGCTGGCCGAGGGCATCGTGGTGAAGGGGGCGTGGCTCGACAACGGCCTGCTCAACATCGACCTCGAACGGCCGATGCCGGAACCCAAGGTCTGCCAGATCAAGATCGAGACCAAGGCCGGTCCCGCCGGCGAGCGCAAGACCACCCGCACCATCGAGATGAAGCCCGACTACCGGGAGTGAACGGGCGGCGAGGCAGCCGTTTCGCGCGGTCCGCCGCCGGCCGTGCCTGCCGTGGGGCTGGCGCCATGCAGCAATGCCATCGGCGCAGATCGCGAACGGGCTGCAGAAACCTTTCGTTCACATCATAAGAGCACAATGACCGCGTCGTTCCGATGCCGCGAAAGGGCGGGTCGGCGAGAACGCGGAGCGAGGGACACCATGACCGACAAGATTCAGAGCCTGGACACCACCGCCCACCCCACCATCAGCCCGGCCGAACTGGCCGCGCTGGGGGCCGAGGACCTCGCCTACACCAAGTCGATGGATGTCGACGGGCAGGTGTTCTGGTCCATCCACGCCGGCGACGGCACCCAGCTGGGCGTCGCCCAGAGCCGCGACCTCGCCTGGGCGGCCATCCGCCAGAACGACCTGGAGCCGGTCAGCGTCCACTGAGCTTTCGCTGACCTGACCTCACCCGCTCCTGCCGCCCGCTTCCGCCCCGCCACTGCGGCGGGGTGGAGGGGGCCGGCGGTGGCGACGCCCGGCGCCGTCCACCGCCCCTGCTGTTGTTGCTGTCGCTGTCGCTCCCCGTCTCCGGTCAGCCGGCCGGCTTCCCCGCCTTGCGCATGTCGCCATGGTCGCGGAAGGCCCGGTGCAGGTCGAAGGCGTGGTCGAGCAGATGCGGCGTCTGGCCGCCGACGGCCCGCTCCGCCCCCCGCACATAGTCGCGCAGGTAATCGCGGTACTGCGGATGGACGCAGGTCTCGATCACCACCCGCGCCCGCTCGCGCGGCGCCAGGCCGCGCAGGTCGGCCAGGCCCTGTTCGGTGACGATCAGGTCGACGTCATGCTCGCTGTGGTCGACGTGGCTGACGAAGGGCACGATTGACGATATGGCGCCGCCCTTGGCCGTCGACTTGGTGACGAAGACCGACAGATAGGCATTGCGGGCGAAATCGCCCGAGCCGCCGATGCCGTTCATCATCTGCGACCCCAGCACGTGCGTCGAGTTGACGTTGCCGTAGATGTCGGCCTCCAGCGCCGTGTTGATGGCGATGAGGCCGAGGCGGCGGATGACCTCCGGGTGGTTGGATATTTCCTGCGGCCGCAGCACCAGCCGGGTCTTGTAACGGCCAAGGTCGCCCAGCACGGCGGCGTGACGGTCCGGCGACAGGGTGATGGAACTGCCGGAGGCGAACACCAGCTTGCCGGCGTCGAACAGGTCGAAGGTGCTGTCCTGCAGCACCTCGGAATACATGGTCAGGTCGTGGAAGCCGGTGTCGATGAAGCCGTGCAGCACCGCGTTGGCGATGGAGCCGATGCCGGCCTGCAACGGCGCCAGCGACAGGCCGAGCCGGCCGCGCGCCACCTCGTTCTCCAGGAACTCGGTCAGGTGGCCGGCGATCTGCCGCGTCTCGGCGTCGGGCGGCTGGATGCTGGCGCAGCTGTCTTGCTTGGCCGAGATGACGATGGCGGCGATGCGCGACGGGTCCACCGGGATCGACGGCAGTCCCACCCGGTCCTGCGGGGCGGTGATGGGGATGGGGCCGCGGAACGGCCGCCGGGTCGGGATGTAGATGTCGTGCAGCCCCTCCATCACCGGCGACAGGGTCAGGTTGATCTCGACGATCACCTTCTCCGCCAGCATGGCGAAGGTGGCGGAGTTGCCGACCGAGGTGGTGGGGACGATGGAGCCGTCCTCCTTGATCATCACCGCCTCGACGATGGCCACATCCACCGGGCCAAGCTGGCGGGAGCGCAGCATCTCCACCGTTTCCGACAGGTGCTGGTCGATGAACAGGACCTCGCCGGCATTGATGCGCTTGCGCAGCGCCGGATCGGACTGGAACGGCAGGCGGCGGGCGATGACGTGCGCCTCCGACAGCGTCTTGTCGAGGTCGTTGCCGAGGCTGGCACCGGTCATCAGGGTGATCTTGATGTCCTCGCGCCGGCCGCGCTCGGCCAGGGCCAGCGGCACCGCCTTGGCCTCGCCGGCACGGGTGAAGCCGGACATGCCGACGGTCATGCCGTCGTGGATGTGCAGCGCCGCCTCTTCCGGCGTCACCACCTTGCTCCACAGGGACTGGGGCTTGATACGGTCTTGGTACATGGGGGTTGGCATCCCTCCGGTTGGGGTCCGTCCGTCCCCGCCGGCGGGCCGGGAATCCCGGCGGCGGGGTCGGTTATCCACAGGACCGGCCAGGGGTAGCACCCGTACATGAGAAAAAGCGAGACAAGAAGGTCTGCGCTGGCCGCATGGGCCCATGCGCGCCGTCGGCTGCCGAGTCGCGCCGAGTCGCACCGGCGTCGCGGGGGCTGCGGCGGGGGGTGCCGGCGCCGCTGCGCCCGCTTTCTCGGCACCGGCATAGGCATACTGCCTGCGCCGTGAGCATCCGCAGCATTTGTGCAGGGGCTGTGCATCCGGTACGTGACAAGGGCCGTGAAATGGCTCCAAATTCGATGCGGAGCGGTGCTAGCGGAAAGGGGGAGCATGGCAACCACGGCCTTCGACGAGATGTGCCCGAACGGCCACATCCGGGAACCCTATCAGACCTATGACACGTGGCTGCAACGGCAGCCGGCCGACATTCTCGGCCATCGTCACCGGCAGGCGGACATGCTGTTCCGCCGCATCGGCATCACCTTTGCGGTCTACGGCGATACCTCCGGCAAGGAACGCCTGATCCCCTTCGACATCATCCCGCGCATCCTGTCCAAGGACGAATGGAGGACCGTCTCCAACGGCGTCTGCCAGCGGGTGAAGGCGCTGAACGCCTTCATCGCCGACGTCTACCACGGGCAGGAGATCATCCGCGCCGGCAAGGTGCCGGAACGGCTGGTGATGCAGAACGAGCAGTTCCGCCAGGAGATGAAGGGCTTCACGCCGCCCAAGGGCATCTATGTCCACATCGCCGGCGTCGACATCGTGCGCACCGGCGAGAACAGCTTCTCGGTGCTGGAAGACAACCTGCGCACGCCCTCCGGGGTCTCCTACATGCTGGAGAACCGCGAGATCATGATGCGCCTGTTCCCCGACCTGTTCGACCTGCACGCGGTGGCGCCGGTCAACCACTACCCCAACCAGCTGGTGCAGAACCTGCGCTTCGCGGCGCCGGCGCATGTGGAAAACCCCACCGTGGTGGTGCTGACGCCGGGCCAGTACAACAGCGCCTATTTCGAGCACGCCTTCCTGGCCGACGAAATGGGCGTCGATCTGGTGCAGGGCCACGACCTGTTCGTGGAGGAAGACACCGTCTACATGCGCACCGTCGAAGGGCCGAAGCGCGTCGACGTCATCTACCGCCGCATCGACGACGATTTCCTTGATCCGCGCGTGTTCCGCAAGGACAGCCTGCTCGGCGTGCCGGGGCTGTTCCAGGCCTACCGCAAGGGCCGGGTGACGCTGGCCAACGCCGTCGGCACCGGCATCGCCGACGACAAGGCGATCTATGACTACGTGCCGGAGATGATCCGCTTCTACCTGGGGGAGGAGCCGATCCTCGCCAACGTGCCGACCTACCACCTCAACCGCGAGGACGACCGCAAGTACGTGCTCGACCACCTGGAGGAGCTGGTGGTGAAGGAGGTCCACGGCTCCGGCGGCTACGGCATGCTGGTCGGCCCCAAGGCGACGCGGGAGGAAATCAGCGCCTATCGCCAGCGCATCCTGAAGGACCCCGGCATGTTCATCGCCCAGCCGACGCTGGCGCTGTCCACCTGCCCGACCTTCGTGGAGCAGGGCATCGCCCCGCGTCACGTCGACCTGCGGCCGTTCGTGCTCTATGGCGAGGACATCACCGTGGTGCCCGGCGGGCTGACCCGCGTCGCCATGCGCGAAGGCTCGCTGGTGGTGAACTCGTCGCAGGGCGGCGGCACCAAGGACACCTGGGTTCTGGAGCGCTGAGCATGCTGAGCCGTACCGCCGACAACCTGTACTGGATGGCGCGCTATGTGGAGCGGGCCGAGAACATGGCCCGCATCCTCGACGTCAGCCACCGCATGAGCCAGCTGCCGGCCGCCGACGGCGAGGATTCGTCGTCGCAGTGGCTGCCCGCCCTCATCATCGCCGGCCAGCGGCCGCTGTACGAGGCGCGCCAGCAATCCATCACCGCCGGCGCCGTCATCGCCTTCATGGCGCTCGACCCCGACAACCCGTCGTCGATCTACAGTTCCCTGCGGCAGGCGCGCGAGAACGCCCGCGCCGAGCGCAACGCCATCCCTTCGGAGATGTTCGAGTGCCTCAACGCCGCCTGGCTGGAGATCAAGGAGATGCAGTATTCGCACCTCCTCGACACCGGCTTCCGCGACTTCTTCGACTGGGTGAAGGACCGTTCCGCCCTGTTCCGCGGCACCACCGTCGGCACCATGCTGCAGAACGAGGGGTTCTACTTCACCCGCCTCGGCACCTTCGTGGAGCGCGCCGACAACACCGCCCGCCTGCTGGACGTGAAGTACCACGTGCTGGCCCCGGACGAGGAACGCATCGACGAGGCGGTGGACTATTACCAGTGGGGCGCCCTGCTGCGGTCGCTGTCGGCCTTCAAGGCCTACCGCCTCATCTACCGTGACACCATCAAGCCGCGCAACGTGGCGGAACTGCTGATCCTGCGGGACGAGTTCCCGCGCTCGCTGCACGCCTGCTACGACGTGGTGCACCAGCAGCTGGACATGCTCGGCCCGCGTCTGGAATGCTGCCGCATGGCCGGGGAGATGCACGCCCGCCTGCACTACACCCGCACGCAGGACATCACCCGCCGCGGCCTGCACCGCTTCCTCACCGATTTCATCAACCGCAACTCGGCGCTGAGCGCCCAGATCGCCCGCGACTTCCTGCTGGTGGCCTGAGGCCGCGTCCGCCCTGCCCGCATCCGACAAGAAGCGACCATCATGACCTATTGTCTCGGCCTTCTGTTGAACGATGGCCTGGTTATGGTTTCCGACAGCCGCACCAACGCCGGCGTCGACCACATCTCCGCCTTCTCCAAGATGCGCGTCTGGGAAAAGCCCGGCGAGCGCATCCTGGTGCTGCTGTCGGCCGGCAACCTGGCCATCACCCAGGCGGTCGCCAGCCAGCTGGAGGACAAGGTGCGCCTGCCCGGCGGCGAAAAGCGCAAGAAGGGCTCCACCATGCTCACCGTGCCGGGCATGAACGCCGCCGCCAAGCTGGTGGGGCAGGCGGTGCGGCGGGTGTATCAGGACGATGCCGGATCGCTGCAGCAGCACGGCGCCGACTTCATCGCCAGCTTCATCCTGGGCGGCCAGATCAAGGGCGGCCCCATGCGGCTGTTCATGATCTACGCCGCCGGCAACTTCATCGAGGCCGGGCCGCTGACGCCGTTCTTCCAGATCGGCGAGACGAAGTACGGCAAGCCGATCCTCGACCGCGTCATCGGGCCCGAGACGCCGCTGCCGGAAGCGGTGAAATGCGCTCTGGTGTCCATGGACAGCACCATGCGCTCCAACCTGTCGGTCGGCCTGCCCATCGACGTGCTGGTGGCCAAGACCGACCAGTACCGCACCTTCCACCGCCGCACGCTGGAGGAAGACGACCCCTACCTGCTCGGCCTGCGCAAGCAGTGGGGCGACGGCGTGCGCCGGCTGTTCGGCCAGCTGATCGACCCCAAGCTGGAAGACTAGGCTGCCGCCCTGTCCCCGCGCGGTCCCGTCCGGCCCCGGCGCCCGCCCGCTGCCCCCTTGCGGCGGCGGGCGTTTCCGTCGACAGTGGCGCACCTGACGGAGGAGTGAGACGACATGCGACGGTGGATGGCGGCGGCGGCCGCGGTGCTGACCCTGGCGACGGCAACCGCGGCGGCGGCCCAGGAGGCGACCCGCCAGCCGGAGGTCTACGGCTTCGCCGTGCCGCAGCGCTGGGAAGAGGTGGACCGCAGCCGCCAGCAGAATGTCGACATGATCACCTTCGTACCGCAGGGCCAGTCGCTGCAGGGCTGGAAGGACATGATCATCCTGCAGGTCTACCGCGAGATGACAGCGCTGCCGGCCGAATCCTTGCGCGAACGCACCGTCAGCGCCCTGCGCGCCGCCTGCGACGAGGCCTCCGCCGGGGCGCTGCAGACCGGGCTGTCGAACAACTACCCGTCCGCCTTCTGGATCACCGCCTGCACCCGCAACAGCCAGAGCGGGCAGGGCGAGATCGCCTATTTCCGCTCCCTGCAGGGCAACGACAACCTGTATCTGGTGCAGCGGGTGTGGAACACGCCGCCCTTCGACAGCAGCGCCCCGGCCGTCTCCGACGCCGAGAAGCAGGAGGCCATCGCCATCCTGCGGGCGCTGACGGTCTGCCAGCCGGGCGATGCCCGCCACCCCTGCACGCAGTGAGGCGGGCGACGGCGGCGCCGGCCGCCGAACGGATCAGATCACGATGTTGAGGTAGGTGCCGCGCGGGGCGTTGCGGTCGAACACCACGCCGTCGATGCGGATGAGGTCGCGGTGGCGCCGTTCGCCGTCGCCGCGGCCGCGGTCGTCGTCATCGAAGCCGACGACGGCGCCGGCCGACCGCTTGCGGTCGCGGGCGCCGCCCACCGAAGCGGAAGATCCGCGGGATCCGACTCTGCCGGTCTCCATCTTCCCCTCCCGGGTTGCATCCGGCGGCCGCCACGGCGGTCGCGGTGGTTCAGGCCGTCAGGTTGAGCTGGGTGCCGCGGCCCTGCATGGCATCCATCATGGCGCGGCTGTCGGCGACCGCCTGGGCCACCGCTTCCACCTGCGCCGCAGCCGAGTCCATGGCCGCCTTCACCATCAGCGTGCCGAGCTGCTGCTGCACGGTGCCCGCCTGCATGCGGCCGAGCGCCGCGGCGGTGTTGACGATGGCATCCATGGCAGTCTCCTCAGGCCGATCCTCCACGCTACACCCGCCGCCGGGACGGGCGCAACCGCGGAGGACGGGCGACCCCGGCCTCAGGCCAGGGCGCCGTGGCAGTGCTTGAACTTCTTGCCGGAGCCGCAGGGGCAGGGCTCGTTGCGGCCGACGCGGCCCCAGGTGGCGGGGTCGGCCGGATCGCGCTCGGCCAGCGCCACGCCGCCGCCGCTGCCGGCCGGCGCCGGGGCGACGCCCGGCACGCCGCCGCCGCCCACCGCCGGGGCCGGCGTCGGGTGTTCCTCCCGCATGGGGACGGAGCGGCTCTGCGGCTGCAGGTCCTCGGGGGTGCGCTGGGTCTGCAATTCCACATGGCTGAGGGTGCCGGTGACGCGCTCGCGCAGATGGGCCAGCATCTGCTGGAACATCTCGAAGGCTTCCGACTTGTATTCGTTCAGCGGGTCGCGCTGGGCGTAGGCACGCAGGGAAATGCCCTGGCGCAGGTGGTCCAGCTGCAGCAGGTGTTCCTTCCACACGCCGTCGAGGATCTGCAGCAGCAGGCTCTTTTCCACCATGTGCCACAGCTCGGGGCCGTAGCTGGCGGCCTTGGCGGCCATCTTCTCGTCCGACGCCTGGATCAGGCGCTCGACGATCTCGTCCTCGGCGATGCCCTCTTCCTTGAACCACTCGGCCACCGGCAGGTCGAGGGCCAGCACGCGCACGGCTTCCTCGTGCAGCAGCTTGGCGTTCCACTGCTCCGGCATGGCCTTGGGCGGGATCGCCTTGTGGACGATCTCGGCGATGGTGTCGTGGCGCATTTCGGTGACGTCCTGCGACACGTCGGCGGCGTTCATCAGCTCGCGCCGCTGTTCGTAGATCACCTTGCGCTGGTCGTTCATGACGTCGTCGAACTTCAGCAGGTTCTTGCGGACCTCGAAGTTGCGTGCCTCGACCTTGCTCTGGGCCTTTTCCAGGGCCTTGTTGATCCACGGATGGACGATGGCCTCGCCTTCCTTCAGGCCGAGCTTCTGGAGCATGCCCTCCATGCGCTCCGACCCGAAGATGCGCATCAGGTCGTCTTCCAGCGACAGGAAGAAGCGCGAGGCGCCGGGGTCGCCCTGACGGCCGGAACGGCCGCGCAGCTGGTTGTCGATGCGGCGGCTTTCATGGCGTTCGGTGCCGATGACGAACAGGCCGCCGGCGGCCAGCGCCTGCTGCTTCTTGGCCTCGATGTCGGCCTTGATGGCGGCGACCTTGGCGTCGTACTCCGGCGTGTGCGGCTCCAGGCCCTCGCACTCGCGCCACACCCGCATTTCCAGGTTGCCGCCGAGCTGGATGTCGGTGCCGCGGCCGGCCATGTTGGTGGCGATGGTCACCGCGCCGGGCAGGCCGGCCTGGGCGACGATCCAGGCTTCCTGCTCGTGGTAGCGGGCGTTCAGCACCGACGGCTGGATCTTCTTCTTCTTGCGCAGCAGGTCGGCCAGGTATTCCGACTTCTCGATGGACGTGGTGCCGACCAGCACCGGCTGGCCCTTCTTGTGGGCTTCCTCGATCAGTTCGACGATGGCGTCGTACTTCTCGCGGGCGGAGCGGTAGACCTCGTCGTCCTGGTCGTCGCGCACGAAGGGGCGGTTGGTCGGGATCTCGACCACTTCCAGCTTGTAGATCTCGGCGAATTCGCCGGCTTCCGTCATGGCGGTACCGGTCATGCCGGCCAGCTTCGGGTAAAGGCGGAAGTAGTTCTGGAAGGTGATGGAGGCGAGCGTCTGGTTCTCGGCCTGGATCTGCACGCCTTCCTTGGCCTCCAGCGCCTGGTGCAGGCCCTCGGAGTAGCGGCGGCCTTCCATCATGCGGCCGGTGAATTCGTCGATGATGACGACCTTGCCGTCCTTCACCACGTAATCGACGTCGCGGGTGAACAGCTTGTGGGCGCGCAGGGCCTGGTTGGAATGGTGCAGCAGGGTGACGTTGCCGATGTCGAACAGCCCGCCTTCCTGCAGCAGCCCGGCCTGACGCAGCAATTCCTCCATGTGCTCGGTGCCTTCGTCGGTGAAGGTGACCGCGCGGGCTTTCTCGTCCTTCTCGAAGTCGACTTCGGTCAGGCTGGGGATCAGGGCGTTGACGGCGGTGTAGAGGGCGGAACCGTCCTCGGCCGGGCCGGAGATGATGAGCGGCGTGCGCGCCTCGTCCACCAGGATCGAGTCCACCTCGTCGACGATGGCGTAATGGAAGGGCCGCTGGACCATGTCGTCCAGGCGGAACTTCATGTTGTCGCGCAGGTAGTCGAAGCCGAACTCGTTGTTGGTGCCGTAGGTGACGTCGCAGGCATAGGCGGCGCGGCGCTGGTCGTCGTTCAGTTCATGCAGGATGACGCCGACCGACAGGCCGAGGAAACGGTAGAGCTGGCCCATCCAGTTGGCATCGCGGCGGGCGAGGTAGTCGTTCACCGTCACCACATGCACGCCCTCGCCGGTGAGGGCGTTGAGGTAGACCGGCAGGGTGGCCACCAGGGTCTTGCCTTCGCCGGTCTTCATCTCGGCGATCTTGCCCTGGTGCAGCACCATGCCGCCGATCAGCTGGGTGTCGAAGTGGCGCATGCCGAACACGCGGCGGCCGGCCTCGCGCACCACGGCGAAGGCTTCGGGCAGCAGGTCGTTCAGCTCGGCGCCGTCGGCGAGGCGCTGGCGGAACTCCACGGTCTTGCCGCGCAGCTCGTCGTCGCTGAGTTTCTCGATGGTGGGTTCGAGGGCGTTCACCTGCTCCACGGACTTGCGCAGGGACTTGACGATACGGTCGTTCGCGGAGCCGAAAATCCGCCGGGCGAGTGCGCCGATCATGGAGAGTTCTACCTCGGACGTGGAGCGGAGGGACGAGGCTGCCAAGCCTTTTCCGGACGGTCACACACATAGAGCGGGCCGGCCAGCATGTCAACGAAGCGACCCGCCGGCGGGTGCGGGTCAACCCCCTTGCGGCACCGCTTGCCGAGCCGCCCGCGATGTGATGTTGTGACCGCCTTCCTTTCGCCGGAAAGCTGCCCCACCCTGCGGCAGCCGGCACCGCGTGGCGGCGGTGCCGCCGACCGAACCCGTTTGTACGATACTTCAAGGCCCCGAAGGAGCCCGTCATGGCCGTCAAGTTCCTGCGCGCTGCGCTGTCCGCTTCCGTCCTCGCGACCGCCGCGCTCGCCGTCCCGACCCTCGTCGCCGCGCCCGTTCTGGCGCAGGACAAGGCGGCGGAAAACCCCGTGGTCGCCAAGGTCGGCAAGGACGAAATCCGCCGCTCCGACCTGATCGCCATGAAGGAAGCCATGGCCCAGCAGATGCCCCAGCTGGCCATGCTGCCGCTGGAAGCCGTCTACCGCCCGCTGCTGGAGCGCGCCGTCGATTCCAAGCTGCTGGCCCGCGCCGCCGCCGACCAGGGCCTCGCCAAGTCCGACGAGGTGAAGCAGCGCCTGAAGGAAGCGGAAGAGCGCATCATGCAGCAGGTCTACCTGGAGCAGCTGGTGGAGACCCAGGTCACCGACGCCCAGGTCAAGGCCGCCTACGACGCCTTCCTGAAGGACAACCCGCCGGAGCCGGAAGTCCACGCCCGCCACATCCTGGTGAAGAGCGAGGAAGAGGCCAAGGACGTCATCGCCCAGCTGAAGAAGGGCAAGGACTTCGCCGAACTGGCGACCGAGAAGTCCGATGGTCCGTCGGGCTCCAAGGGCGGTGACCTCGGCTACTTCACCCAGGGCGACATGGTGCCGGAATTCGCCGCCGCCGCCTTCGCCATGAAGCCGGGCGACATCAGCGAGTCGCCGGTGCAGACCCAGTTCGGCTGGCACGTCATCAAGGTCGAGGACCGCCGCCAGAGCCAGCCGCCGGCCCTGGAGGAAGTGCGCGACCAGCTGCACCAGCAGGTCGCCGGCCAGGTCATCGAGCAGAAGATGACCGAGCTGCGCACCAAGGCCGACGTCAAGCTGTTCGGCCTCGACGGCAAGGATCTGCCGGCCGAGAATACGGGCGACAAGCCCGCCCAGTAAGGCCATACTGCCCGCCGACCTGCGATCCCCGCCGGTGCCTTCGGGCGCCGGCGGGCGGTCGCGTCTTCCCTGTCCCTTGCGAGCCGTGATCGTCCCGCCATGAAGCTGTCCGTCTCTCCGCTTGCCCCCGCCGGCTTCCCGAAGATGCCGGCGCTGACCGGCGTCACCTTCGCCGCCCATCCGTGCGGCATCCGCTACAAGGACCGCGACGACCTGCTGCTGATGGTGCTGCCGGCCAACACCACCGTGGCCGGGGTGTTCACCCGTTCCAAGTGCCCGTCGGCGCCGGTGGACTGGTGCCGCGAGGCGCTGCGCAAGGGCAAGGGCCGGGCGCGGGCGGTGCTGGTCAACGCCGGCAACGCCAATGCCTTCACCGGCGCCGCCGGCGCCGCCGCCGTGCAGCGCACCGTCGCCAAGGCGGCGGAGGTCATCGGTTGCCAGCCGGAGCACGTCTTCGTGTCCTCCACCGGCACCATCGGCGAGCAGCTGCCGGACGAGCGCATCACCTCCCAGCTTGACGCCGTGTTCGCCAAGGCCATGGCCGACGGCGGCGACGCCGGCGACTGGCAGAAGGCCGCCGCCGCCATCATGACGACGGACACCTTCCCCAAGGGCAGCAGCCGCACCGCCGTCATCGACGGGGTGACGGTGACCATCAACGGCATCGCCAAGGGATCGGGCATGATCGCCCCGGACATGGCGACCATGCTGTCCTATGTGGTCACCGATGCGGCCCTGCCGGCGGAGGTGCTGCAGTCCATGCTGGCGAAGGGCGTCGACAAGACCTTCAACTGCATGACGGTGGACAGCGACACCTCCACCTCCGACACCCTGCTGCTGTTCGCCACCGGCACCGCCGGCAACAAGCCGGTGAAGGACGTCGCCGACAAGCGCCTGAAGGACTTCAAGGCCAAGCTGACCGACGTGCTGCTCGACCTCGCCCAGCAGGTGGCGCGCGACGGCGAGGGCGCCTCCAAGTTCATCGAGGTGCGGGTCACCGGCGCCGACAGCGGCCGCGCCGCCAAGCGCATCGCCAAGGCCATCGCCGACAGCCCGCTGGTGAAGACCGCCATCGCCGGCGAGGACGCCAACTGGGGCCGCATCGTCATGGCCGTCGGCAAGGCCGGCGAGAAGGCCGACCGCGACCGCCTGTCCATCCGCATCGGCGGCGTCGAGGTGGCGGCCCACGGCCGCGCCGTCGAAGGCTATGACGAGACCCCGGTGGTCGCCCACATGAAGGGCAAGGAAATCGTCATCGAGGTCGACATCGGCCTCGGCAAGGGCAAGGCGACGGTGTGGACCTGCGACCTGACCCACGGCTACATCGACATCAATGGCTCCTACCGCACCTGACGGGCAGGCGCGGGCGCGCGCCCTGCTGGATGCCGAGGCGGGCTGCACCGCCGTCTTCCCGCTGCGCACCCCGCGCCTGCGCCTGCGCCCGCTGACCGCCGAAGATGCGCCGAGCGTGCGCGCCTGCGTCGGCGAGGCGGCGGTGGCCACCCGCACGCTCGACATCCCCCACCCGCTGCCGGCGGGGGCGGAGGCTGCCTTCATCGCCGACATCGCCGCCGACATGGCCGCCGGCAAGGCGGTGGTCTGCGCCGTCGAGCGGGCCGACGACGGCGCCTTCATCGGTGCCTGCGGGCTCATCAACATCACCGCCGACAGTGCCGAGGCCGGCTACTGGATCGCCCGCGACCACTGGGGGCAGGGCTACGCCAGCGAGGCGCTCGGCGCCATCACCGCCTTCGCCTTCGACGACCTGAAGCTGGCCCGCCTGTCGGCCCACGCGCTGGCCGACAATGCCGCCAGCCTGCGGGTGATGGAGAAGGCGGGCTTCACCCTCGGCGGCCAGGAGATGCGCGTCTCGGTGCCGCGCAGCGCCCGTCTGGCGGTGCGCCTGGCCGACCTGGACCGCGATGCCTTCCACGCCTGGCGCAGCGGCCGGCTGAAGACCGTGCTGGTGGCGGCGGTGGCGCTCATCGACGCCGACAACCGCGTGCTGCTGGCCCGCCGGCCGGAGGGCAAGAGCATGGCCGGCCTGTGGGAGTTCCCCGGCGGCAAGGTCGATCCCGGCGAGACGCCGGAACGTGCCCTCATCCGCGAGCTGGAGGAGGAACTGGGCATCGACGTCGGCGGCAGCTGCCTCGCGCCGCTGGCCTTCGCCAGCCACGGCTATGCCGACTTCCACCTGCTGATGCCCCTCTACGTCTGCCGCCAGTGGCATGGCACGCCGACGCCGCGGGAAGGGCAGGACCTGGCCTGGGTCGCCCCCAACCGGCTGCGCGACTATCCCATGCCGCCGGCCGACATCCCGCTCATCCCCATCCTGCAGACCTGGCTTTAGCCGCCGTCACACCATCGCCAGCCGCCGCTGCAGCGCCTGCCAGGCGGTGCCGGTGCGGGCCGTCAGCTGACCGGCGGCGGCCCGGGCGGCGGCCTGGGCGCGGGCATTGGCGAGCAGCGGCGGCAGCTGCTGCGTCAGGGCTTCCAGGGCAATGGCGGCAGGGGCGCTGAACACCCCCGGCAGTGCCGCCAGGGCGCGCCGGGTGTTGAGCTTCTGCTCCAGGTGGCGCGGCAGCAGCAGTTGCGGCCGGCCAGCCAGGGCGGCGTCCTCGGTGGAGCCGATGCCGCCGTGGTGGATGAGCAGGCTGGCCGGCGCCAGCGCCTCGCGCAGCGGCGGCGCCACCGCATGGACGCGGATCCCGCCGCGCCCCAGCGCCGCCACCTGCTGCGGCGTGGCGCCGTGCAGGAAGGCCTCGCCGCCGATGCGGGCGTTGAGCAGCGCCTGCAGCATCACCCGCGCCGGCCCGTGGTTCAGCCGCAGGTAGGCGAACACCCGCGGCGGTGACGCGGCCGGGGGCGGCGGCAGCGGCGGCGGCGGCCGGTCCCACGGGCCGGCGGCGGCGTCCTCCGGCGGGCGGTGGTCGGCGTAGATCTCCAGCTCCGGCGGCACCGCCATCACCGGGCCGATGCCGAGCATGATCTGCGGCAGCGACTCGGGCCGCGCCAGCCCGCGCGCCGCCTGCACCGCCCGCGCATGGTCGAGCAGCCGGTCCGGCGGCCACACCGGCGGCTGTTCGTCGCCGAGCGGCGGGAAGCGGCCGTCGGGCAGCCCCGGCGGCACCACGAAGCCGTCCCCCACCGGGATCAGCGGCACCCGGCCGCAGCAGGCCAGCGACAGCAGCGGCGAGTAGTCGGCGATCACCACCGCCGGCCGGTGGGCGTCCAGCACCGCATCCCACGCCGCCACCATGGCCGCCAGCCGGTCGCGGTCGGCATAGCCGCACACCCCCATGACATCGGCGAAGGTGGCGGCGCGGAAGGGGCCGGGGCCGTCGTAGCAGCTCTGGTGCACGGGTGCGGCCACCACCGGCACCCCGGCGGCGGCATAGCGCTCGGCCAGGGCGGCGGGATTGCGCGCCGCCACCACCGGCCGCCAGCCGGCGGCGCGCAGGCGGGTGGCGATCATCAGCAGGCGGCTGGCGTGGGCCAGGCCCTCGCCCATCTCCCACGCCAGCAGCACCGGGCGGTCGCGGCCCGGCACCTCGGGCGGGGCGGCAGGAGCGGGGGCGGCGGGGTCGGTCATGGTTGGGTCTCCGGCGGCGGCCATAGGGCGTCGCAGAGACTACACCGTCTCAGACAGGAAAGGCCCCGCCGCCCTACCAGCGCAGGGTGAACAGCCCGCGGGCCCGGCTTTTCAGGTAGCGCCAGGGCTTTTCCGGCCGCTCCGGGTCGGCGATCTGGGTGTGGATGACGAAGGAGTCGATGCCGTCCAGCTCCTCCGGCGCCGCCACCTCCAGCGGCCGCAGGGTGCGCCCCTGGTCGCGGCGCAGGGCCTCGATGGCGGGGATCAGCCGGCCGCAGCGCTGCCAGGCGGCAGTCAGGTCGTCCTCGCCGACGTCCAGGTGCTCGGCCAGCAGGTCGAGCAGGCGGCCACGGATCATGGCGCGGGACTCGTGCTCCTCCGCCCCCGGCGCCACCGCCAGGTCGCATTCGCTGTCGAACCCCATGGACCGGTTGTTGACGTTGGCGGAGCCGACCCGCAGCAGATCCTCGTCGATGATGGTCACCTTGGAGTGGACGTAGATCGGCCGCCCCTTCTGCGTCACCGGGCAGTAGATGCGGAAGCGCCCGGCATGGTCGGCGGCGCGGCAGGCGGTGACCGCCAGCACGCGGGCGGTGTCCATGGTGGTCTGTTCCAGCCAGCCGGAGGCATTGAGCGGGTTGATCACCACCACCTCCGGCGGGTCGGCCTCGCGCAGCCGCTCGGCCAGGGCCTCCACCACCACCCGGCTGGCGAAATACTGGTTCTCCAGGTAGATCAGCCGGCGGGCGCGGGCGATGGCGCGCAGGGTCATGGCCTCGATCTCGAAGATGCCGGCCTGGTCCTGCCACGGCGGCAGGGTGCGGGCGATGGCCACCGGCAGGGTGCGGGCGTGCACCGGCGCCGCCTGCGGCCAGGGGAAGACATCGGCCGGCGTCTCGTCCTGCGGCACCGGCTCCAGCACCTCGCCGGTCGCCCGCCGCCAGCGGTCGCGGCAGAGTTCGCCGAGGGCCTGCGCCGCCTCGCCGTCCACCGCCGACGAGACATCGTGATGGGGGTTGTAGCGGCTGCCGCCGGGGGTGATGCGGCGGCGGTCGTTGTCGCGGTGGGCGCGGGTGTCCCAGCGGCCGCGGGTGATGTCGATGGCCCCCACCATGGCGAAGCGGTCGTCGATGCAGACCACCTTCTGGTGATGGCAGGAGCCGAACGGGTGTTCCCCATCCAGCTTGAAATGGACGCGCTTGGCCAGCTTCCACTGGATGGCGCGGATCGGCCACGGGTTCTGGCGGAAGAAGGTGAAGAACGCCACGTCCCACTTGAGGATGTAGAGATGCAGGTCGGGGCGGCGGTCCACCAGTTCGGTCAGGAACCGCCCCACCTTCACCGACCAGCCGTCGCGCGGGTTGCGGGTGAGCAGGCGGACGCGGGTGTCGAAGTCCCAGCCGACCAGGAAGATGCGCCGCCGCGCCGCCAGGCAGGCCTCGCGGAAGGCGGCGAAATAGTCCTCGCAGTCGACGATCATGCCGAAGCGGTCCGCCTGCGCCACCCGCCAGCAGGTCTCCTCCGGCGCCAGCAGGGGCGGCGGCGGATCGGGGTCGGGGTGGGGCGCGGCGGGCGCGTGCAGGGACCGGGGCGTCATGCGCCCCTAACGCGCGGGCCCGCCCCGACGTTGGGGCGGGCCCGGCGACGCAAAGGAAGAGGCGAGGGCGCCCCTTACGGTTCCTGGCACTGGAGGAAGCGGGTGCGGATGGTGCCGTCGATCTCCTCCAGCTCCCGCCGCACGCCCATGCCCGGCTCGATGATGCCGTCCACGTCCACCACCACGTAGCCGACGCTCTCGTCGGTGCGCAGGTACTGGCCGACGATGTTGAGGCCGCGGCGGCCGAACACGTCGTTGATCTTGGAGATCACGCCCGGCACGTTGCGGTGGATGTGCATGAAGCGCAGGCCGCCCTGGTGGACCGGCAGCATCACTTCCGGGAAGTTGACGGCGCCGACGGTGGAGCCGTTGTCGGAATACTTCACCAGCTTTTCCGCCACTTCGGTGCCGATGTTGGCCTGCGCCTCCTGAGTGGAGCCGCCGATGTGGGGGGTGAGGATGACGTTCTTCATGCCGCGCAGCGGGCTTTCGAAGATGTCTTCCACCGTCGCCGGCTCGACCGGGAAGACGTCCAGCGCTGCGCCGGCCAGGTGCCCGGTGCGCAGGGCTTCGGCCAGGGCGTCGATGTCGACGATCTTGCCGCGGGCGGCATTGACCAGGAAGCTGCCGGGCTTCATCCAGCCGATTTCCGTGGCGGTGATCATGTTGCGGGTCTGGTGGGTGTCCGGCACGTGCAGCGACACGAAGTCCGACACCTCCATCAGCTCCTTCAGGCTGAGGCACGACTGGGCGTTGCCCAGCGCCAGCTTGTCGGCGATGTCGAAGTACCGCACCTTCATGCCCAGCGCCTCGGCGATGATCGACAGCTGGGTGCCGATGTGGCCGTAGCCGACGATGCCGAGGGTCTTGCCGCGCACTTCGGTCGAGCCGGCGGCCGACTTGTCCCAGCCGCCTTCATGGCAGATCCAGTTGCGGCGGGGAATGCCGCGCGCCAGCATGATGATCTCGCCCAGCACCAGTTCCGCCACCGACCGGGTGTTGGAGTAGGGGGCGTTGAACACCGGAATGCCGCGGCACTGGGCGTCGTGCAGGTCGATCTGGTTGGTGCCGATGCAGAAGGCGCCGATCACCATCAGCTTCTCGGCGCTGGCCAGCACGTCCTTCGACAGCTTGGTGCGGGAGCGGATGCCGACCATGTGGGCATCGGCGATGGCCGCCTTGAGGTCGTCGGCGTCGAGGGCGCCCTTGTGCATCTCGATGTTTTCGTAACCGTGCGAGCGCAGATACGCCACGGCGTTGTCGTGGACGTTCTCCAGCAGGACGATCTTGATCTTGTCCTTCGGCAGCGACAGCTTGCTCACGGGCGGGGCCTTCCCATAGCGGCGGTGAACGACGGAGCAAGGACCGCGCGCCATGGGTCGGGACCGGCCCGCGACGGCGCCTTGCGCGGTGCCGCATGGTTAGCACATTGGAAACCGGGGCGGGAGAACCAATTATGCCGGTCGGGCCGGTGCGGCCGTCACTGCACCGCCTTCGCCGGCCGTCGCTGCGCCGCCTTCGGCGGCCGTTGCACCGAAGTCACGGCCGGCGACGTGATCGCCGTCACCCCGGCGGCCGCCGCCCGTGCTATAGTCCCGCCGCCGCGTCCTGCGGCATCCTTCGGGGGGAGAAGGTCGGAGCACCATGACCCGTTCCATGATCCGGGCGCTTTGCGTCCGCGTCGCCGTCATCCTGTGCCTTGTCGTCCTGCCGCCGGTCACGGGCGGTGGGGGCAGCGCCGCGGCGTCCGAGCAGATCACCCGGTTCGCCGCCGACATCGCGGTGCAGCCGTCCGGCGACCTGATGGTGACGGAAACCATCGCCGTGCGGGCCGCCGGCGACCGCATCCGCCGCGGCATCTACCGCGACATCCCGCTCACCGGGCCGGAGGGGCGGCGGCTGGGCTTCTCGCTGGTCAGCGCCGACCGCGACGGCCATCCGGTGCCGACGGAAGTCACCTGGAACGACGCCGGCGTGCGCGTCCGCCTGGGCGACCCGGCGCAGGACCTGCCGCGCGGCAACCATGTCTTCACCCTCACCTACCGCGCCTCCGGCACCCTGACCGCCGGCGAGGCGCACGACCTGCTGCGGTGGGAGGTCACCGGCACCGGCTGGGAGTTCCCCATCGCCGAGGCCGCCGCCCGCGTCACCCTGCCCGGCGCCACGCCGCCGGCCGGCTGGAAGGCGGTCACCGGCGCCGCCGGCAGCGGCGAAAGCAACGTCGACGGCGGCATCGGCAGCGACGGCGCCCTGTCGGTGCGCTCGCGCCTTGCGCTGCCGCCCGGCCACGGCCTGACGGTGGCGGTGGACATCCCGCGCGGCCTTGCCGAAACCGCCGGCGCCATCACCGGCGACGAGCCGCAGGCGGCCGACGCCGACCTCGACCTGGAGCCGATCGCCCCCATGGCCGGCCTGCCCATGGTGCTGGGCGCCGTCGGCGTGGTGCTGATCTATTTCGGCGCCGTGTGGTGGTGGCTCGGCCGTGATCCGGCCGCCGGCCAGATCATCCCGCGCCCCATGCCGCCCGCCAACATGAGCCCGGCGGCGGTGCGCTTCGTCCGCCAGATGGGCTACGACACCCGCTGCCTGGCGGCGGCGCTGGTCAACATGGCCGTCAACGGCTTCCTGACCATCGACCGCCGCGCCGACGGCGGCTGGCAGCTGCATCGCACCGGCGCCCCCGATACCGCCCTGTTCCCCGAGGAACGCGCCGTCGCCAACAAGCTGTTCTTCGCCATGGCCTTCGAACGCGGCCTCGACGACGCCGACGGCCGCTGGCTGCGGCAGGCAAACGACGCCCTGAAGGAAGCGCTGGAGGCCGGCAACAACGACCGCCTGTTCGTCACCAACCGCCTGTTCCTCGGCATCGGCGTCGCCCTGTCGGTGGTGGCCGGCATCGCCATGCTGGCGGCCATCGCCGACATCGGCTCGGCGGTGATCCTCGGCCTCATCCTGGCGGCGGTGGCGGGCATCGCCTGGTTCCTCGGCCGCCACGTGGTGCGCCATGCGCGGCAGGTGGCACGCGGCCGCGGCATCGGGCGGGCGCTGTGGTTCCTTGCCTTCACCGTGGTGCCGGCGCTGCTCATCGGCCTGGTGATCATGGTCGGCATGCTGGCGGTGGTGAGCGTCGCCGTGCTGGCCGGCCTGCTGGCGCTGACCGGCATCGCGGTGTTCTTCGCCTGGGCCCTGAAGGCGCCCACCCACGACGGCCGCCGCGTCCAGGACGAGATCGAGGGCATGGCCGCCTTCATCACCCAGTCGGGCGGCGCGGCCGGTGCCGCCGCCGCCATGGCCGACGCCGCCCTGCCGCCCGACCGCTACCTGCCCTATGCCCTGGCGCTTGATCTGGAACAGTCGTGGGCGCTCGGCTTCGGGGCGGCGCTGGCGGCTTCCGCCGCCGTCGCCTCGGCCGGCATCGGCGACGTGGTGGCCACGCCCCATACCTGGGCGTGGTACGGCGGCGGCGGCGGCGATCCGCTCCGCCTGAGCGACGACCTCGGCCACGGCCTCACCGCCGGCATCGACAGCGTCACCACCGCCCCGGACGGCAGCGGCGACGGCAGCGGCTCGTCGTCCTCGTCCTCCGGCATCAGCGTCGGCGGCGGCTTCGGCGGCGGTGGCGGCGGCGGGTTCTGAGGCGCGGCCTTGCCGCCGGCGGCCGGCGGCCCCACATCGGGCGGCGCCGTCCCCTTCCGCGAGGCCCCATGCCCGACACCGCCGAGGACCGCCTGACGCTTGAAACCACCGGCCGCATCGCCGCCGTCGATGCCGCCGCCTGGGATGCCTGCGCCGGCCCCGACAACCCCTTCGTCAGCCACGCCTTCCTGGCGGCGCTGGAGGAGTCGGGCTCGGTGGGCGGCGAGGCGGGATGGCTGCCGCGCCACCTGCTGCTGCGCGATGCCGCCGGCACCCTGCTGGCGGCGGCGCCGCTCTACGTCAAAAGCCATTCCTACGGCGAGTACGTGTTCGACTGGGCGTGGGCCAATGCCTATGCCCAGGCCGGCGGCCGCTATTACCCCAAGCTGCAGTGCGCCGTGCCCTTCACCCCGGTCACCGGCCCGCGCCTGCTGGTGCGCCCGGACGCGCCCGACCCGGCGGCGCTGCGGCAGGCCCTGGCCGGCGGCATGATCGAGCTGGCGGAGCGGGCCGGCTGTTCCTCCGTCCACATCACCTTCCCGACCGAGACGGAGGCGCAGGCCCTGGGCGGCATGGGGCTGCTCACCCGGCTCGGCACCCAGTACCACTGGGAGAACCGCGGCTACGCCAGCTTCGACGACTTCCTCGCCGGTCTCGCCAGCCGCAAGCGCAAGGACATCCGCAAGGAGCGCGAAAAGGCCCAGGCCACCGGCGTCCGCCTGCGCACCCTGACGGGGGCGGAGATCACCGCCGCCCATTGGGACGCCTTCTTCCGCTTCTACCGCTCCACCAGCGACCGCAAGTGGGGCACGCCCTACCTCACCCGCGCCTTCTTCGACCTGCTGGGCGAGCGCCTGGGCGACCGGGTGGTGCTGGTGATGGGGGAGGACGACGGCCGGCCGGTGTGCGGCGCCCTCAACCTGCGCGGCGGCGACTGCCTGTACGGCCGCAACTGGGGCAGCCTGGGGGAATACCGCTACCTGCACTTCGAAGCCTGCTACTACCGCGCCATCGACTACGCCATCGAACACCGGCTGGCCCGCGTCGAGGCCGGCGCCCAGGGCGAGCACAAGATCAAGCGCGGCTACCTGCCGCAGGCCACCTGGTCGGCCCACTGGATCGCCGATCCCGCCCTGCGCGGCGCCGTCGCCCGCTTCCTGCGGCAGGAAACGGCGATGATGCAGGAGGAGATGGCCGACCTCTGCGACCTCGCCCCCTACCGCCGGGGCGACGGGGCCGACGACAACACTTGAACGGCGGGCCGGCGAGGCCGATATTTGCGCATGATGCCGACGCATGACAGCCATGCGTTCTTTCGAAGTCTGCCGGAGGGTTGCGCGCCATGGTTCCCTTCACCTCGACCGCCCTGCCGCCCTCGGAGACCCTGGCGCGGGTGCTGGCCTTCTGGTTCGGCGCCCCCGGCTCGGAGCAGGAGGGCCAGCCGCGCCCGGAGTGGTTCCGCAGCGATGCCGCCTTCGACGATGCCATCCGCGAGCGCTTCACCGAGGAGATGGAGGCCGCCGCCGACGGCCGTCTCGACAGCCTGATGGACACGCCGCTCGGCTGCGTCGCCCTGTGCATCCTGCTCGACCAGTTCCCGCGCAACGTCTGGCGCGACAGCCCGCGCGCCTTCGCCTGCGACCAGAAGGCGCGCACGGTGGCCCGCCACGCCCTCGACCGCGGCTTTGACGAGCACCTGAAGCCGGTCCACCGGCTGTTCCTCTACCTGCCCTTCGAGCATTCGGAGTGCCTGGCCGACCAGGACCTGAGCGTCGCCCTGTTCGAGGCGGTGGGCGACCCGCAGTGGCTGGACTACGCCCGCCGCCACCACGCAATCATCGAACGGTTCGACCGTTTCCCCCACCGCAACGCCCTGCTCGGCCGCGCCAGCACGGCGGAGGAAGAGGACTTCCTGCGCCAGCACGGGCGCGGCTTCTGACGGCGCGCCGGGGCGGCGGCGCCCGGCCCCCCCCCGCCGGCCCGGCGTCCTTGCCTCAAGGGGTGCGCAGCGGCGTCTTCTGGCGGCCGTCGGCGTCGAAGTTGTCGTCCGCCAGCCAGGCTTCGAAGGCCGCCCGCACCGCCGGCCAGTCGCTGTCGATCAGCGCATACCAGGCGGTGTCGCGGTTGCGGCCGCGGGTGACCATGGCCTGCCGGAAGGTGCCTTCATAGGTGAAGCCCAGCCGCTCCGCCGCCCGGCGGGAGGGGGCGTTGAGGTCGTTGCACTTCCACTCGTAGCGGCGATAGCCCAGCTCGTCGAACACCCGCCGCATCATCAGGTACATGGCCTCGGTGGCGGCGGCGGTGCGGGCGAGCAGGGGGGAATACCAGATGTGCCCGACCTCGATCACCCCGTTGGCCGGGTCGATGCGCAGGTAGGTCGCCCAGCCGACGGCGCGGCCGCTGGCGGTGTCGATGATGGCGAAGGCCTGGGGGTCTTCCGTGGCGGCGAAGGTGGTCAGGAAGGCCCGCATGGCCGCCGCGTCGGCGAACGGGCCGTAGGACATGTAGGTCCAGGTGCGGCCGTCGGCATCGGCGCAGGCGGCCTGCCACAGGTCTTCGGCATGGCGGGCGGGATCGAGGGGTTCCAGCCGGCAGCGGCGGCCGGCAAGGGCGGTGCGCGGCGGTGTCGGGCGCGGCGTCCAGTCGGCGACCTCGGCCCCGACGGGCTGGCCCAGGGTGTTGAGGGGCATCAGGCGGTCCTCCCTGCAGGAATGGACCGCCACGCTACCAGACCCGGCCCCATGCGACAGGGCCATTGGCGGCGGCGAAACGGACGCCGCCGGAGGCTGTTCCTACTCCGCCGCCGCCAGCTGGCGGCCGTCGCCGGCGCCGACGACGCGGTCGGTGGCGTCCTCGGTCAGCCACGCGGCCACCGTGCGGTCGAGGCGGATGAAGGCTTCGACCAGCGAGTCCGCCATGGGGCGGGTGGCGGCGGTCATGTGCTCGACATAGTCGGCGTACTGCAGCAGCTGCCGGCGGCGCAGCGACGACAGGCGGATGCGGCCGTCGGCGATGGCGGCGCGCAGGGCGATCCAGCAGCCCAGGTTGGCGTCCACCGCCTGCCACAGGGCATCGGCGGTGCGGGCCTGGCGCAGGCGATAGGCGGCGCGCACCAGCAGGAAGGCATGGCGGGCCGGCTCCGACGCATCGGCCGGCAGGCGGTTGAGGCGGCGCACGGTGGGGGAGGCGGCGCCGTCGCTGTCGCCGTCACGGAGCAGGCCGTCAGCATCGGCGGCCTCTTCCGCGGCGGCGCGGTTGACGATGCCGATCAGCGGATCGACCGCCGGGCAGCTGCGGGCGCAGAACACGCCGATGTGGGCGGCATCCAGGGCCATCTCCACCGCCTCGTCCTGCATGCCGCGGGCGAGAACTTCCGGCAGGCGGCCATCCACCCGCGCCTCCACCGGGCACCCGAAGTCCTGGCCGCGATGTTCGCAGGCGGCGGTTTCCCGCGCCACGGCGCGAGCCGCAAGTGTCTGATCCCGATGCATCTTCTGACTCCCGCCGATTCTTGGTTTGTCTTATTGATCCTCTGTGCCGGCGGCCCGCGGGCATTTGTCCTTTTCTTCTCGAACCGTCGCATCCGGCAGCAGCTACAACCGTCCGGCGCAGGATTCGGTTCCGGCGGAATCGACGCCTGCCACTTTTGAATATGACCAGCCGAAAGTTTCCCCCTCCGCCGGCTGGGTGCTTGCCTGCGCGGCGGCGCTGAGGCAAACAGGAGGACAAGCAAAATCAATAGGGTGGGAGGCTGCCGGTGACGTCCGACGACGCCCGTTTCCTGGATCTCGGCGATCAACGTCTGGAGTATGTCTGGCACGGACCGGCACCGCAGCAGGCACCGACCCTGGTGTTCCTGCACGAGGGGCTGGGCTGCGTCGGCCTGTGGAAGGACGTGCCGGCCCGCCTGGCGGCCGACCTCGGCCTCGGCGCCCTGGTCTACAGCCGCGCCGGCTATGGCCGCTCCAGCCCCATCACCCTGCCGCGCGGGCCGGACTACCTGATGCCGGAGGCGCTGGACGTGCTGCCGCGGGTGCTGGATGCCACCGGCGTGCGGCAGGCGGTGCTGATCGGCCATTCCGACGGCGGCTCCATCGCCCTCATGGCGGCCGGCGGCGCCGACGACCCGCGCATCGCCGCCATCGTCACCGAGGCGGCGCATGTGTTCGTGGAGGAGATCACCCTGGCCGGCATCCGCGAGGCGCGGGTGGCGTGGGAGACGACGCCGCTGCGCGACCGCCTCGCCCGCCATCACCACGACAACACCGACGCCGCCTTCTTCGGCTGGAACGACACCTGGCAGACCGAGGCCTACCGCACCTGGAACATCGAGCACATGCTGCCCGGCGTGCGGGTGCCGGCGCTGGTCATCCAGGGCGAGGGCGACCAGTACGGCAGCGAGGCGCAGGTGGATGCCATCGTCTCCCAGGTCGGCGGCCCGGTGCGCAAGCTGATGGTGCCCGACTGCGGCCACGTGCCGCACTTCGAGCAGAAGGAGGTGGTGCTGGCCGCCATCGCCGGCTTCATCCGCGAGGTACTGCCGCCGGCCTGACCGCCCCGTCGCCCGGCACCCTGGACGATGGTGCCGAAGGGATACACCCGCCTGGCTCCCGCCCCACGATTCCTATTGCTTTCCATTCGGGAGCGGGGTCTTCTGGGTGTAAACCGTTCGATAACGCAGGCGCGCGATGTCTCCCCGCTCTCCCGAAAGGCCACAGGCTCCGCCCGGCCAAGTGCCGGCGGGCGGTGCGTTGCGCGGCGAGCCGTGGCACGCCCTAGGGATTCCGGCCGCCCTCGGGGCCCTGCTGGTGATCGCCGCCTTCCACAATTTCCTGGTCTTCCACGTGCTGGCGGAGCTGTTCGCCTGCGTGGTGGGCATCGTGCTGTTCGTGGTGGTGGTCAGCACCCGGCGGCTGACGCGCAACGCCTTCCTGCTGTGGATAGGCTGCGGCTATTTCTGGGCGGCGATGGTGGATCTGATCCACACGCTCGCCTACAAGGGCATGCACGTCTTCCCCGGCGACGAGGCCAACCTGCCGACCCAGCTGTGGATCGCCGGGCGGGCGGTGCAGACCGTCACCCTGCTGCTGGCGCCGCTGTTCCTGTCGCGGCCGCTGTCGGCGCCGACCGCCTTCGGCGCCCTGGGCGCGCTGGCGGTGGGGCAGGGGCTGCTGATCGTCGCCGGCCTCTACCCCGACGCCTTCATCGAGGGCATGGGCCTGACCGCCTTCAAGGTGGGGGCGGAATACGTGATGGTGGTGCTGCTGGCGGTGGCGGCCCTGCTGCTGCACCAGCGCCGCAGCCTGCTGGACGACGCCGTGCGCCGGCTGGTCACCGCCTCCATCGTCGTGACGGCGGCCTCGGAACTGTCGTTCACCCTTTACGTCGACGTCTACGGGGTGTCCAACGCCTTCGGCCATATCCTCAAGTTCGTCGCCTTCTGGCTGATCTACCTCGCCATCATCCGCACCACCCTGACGGAGCCGTTCCGGGTGCTGGCGCGTGCCGCGTCGACCTATGACGCGGTGCCCGACGCCACCGTGCTGGTCGGCCCCGACGCCCGCATCGTGCAGGCCAACCGCGCCACCATCGAGGAATTCCGCAAGCCGGCGTCGCAGCTGATCGGCATGCCGGTGCACGAGTTGCTGCACCCCTGGGGTCCCGATGCCGCCAGCTGCCCCGACTGCGT
Organism: Caenispirillum bisanense; assembly: GCF_039523075.1. Classification (NCBI taxonomy): domain Bacteria; kingdom Pseudomonadati; phylum Pseudomonadota; class Alphaproteobacteria; order Rhodospirillales; family Novispirillaceae; genus Caenispirillum; species Caenispirillum bisanense. The sequence goes on along the minus strand of NZ_BAAAEP010000004.1, from coordinate 70,048 downwards.
CGCCCTGGCCGCCGGCACGCCGCTGCCGCAGCGGGAGGTGTTCAACCCGCTCACCGGCCACACCTATCTGGTCACCTTCACCCCCATGACCGTCGGCGCCGGCAGCGGCGACCCGGCCGGCACCATCGTGGTGATGCGCGACATCACCGCCCGCCGCCGCGCCGAGGACTGGGTGCGCACCCACGCCGAACGGCTGGCCATGGCGCTGGACAACGGCGAGCTGGGCCTGTGGGACTGGAACGTGCAGACCGGCACCGTCTACTTCAGCCCCAACATGGAGCTGATGCTCGGCTATCCCGCCGGCTCGTGGGAGCGCAACGTCTCGGCGTGGGAAACCCTGGTCCACCCCGACGACCGCCAGCGGGTGATGACCACCCTGACCGCCCACCTGGAAGGGCTGACGCCGATCTACGAATGCGAGCACCGCCTCCGCCGCGCCGACGGCAGCTGGGCGTGGATTCTCGACAAGGGCAAGGTGGTGGAGCGCGACGACGCCGGCCAGCCGGTGCGCGCCGTCGGCACCCACACCGACATCAGCATCCTCAAGCGCCAGCAGGAAGACCTGCGCGACAAATCCCGCCGGCTGGAGGAAAGCAACCGCGACCTGGAGCAGTTCGCCTACGTCGCCAGCCACGACCTGCAGGAGCCGCTACGCATGGTCGCCGGCTACCTGTCGCTGGTGCGCCGCCGCTACGCCGACCGCCTGGACGGCGACGGCCAGGAGTTCATCTCGCTGGCGGTGGACGGCGCCGCCCGCATGTCGCGCCTGATCTCCGACCTGCTGGAATACTCCCGCGTCAGCACCCGGGCGCAGGAGATGCGGGCGGTGCCGGCCGCGGCGGCGGTGGCGCGGGCGGTGGACAGCCTGGGCGCCGCCATCGCCGAAGCGGCGGCGGAGGTGGTCATCGCCGAGCGCCTGCCGGTGGTGCAGGCCGATCCGGCCCAGCTTGAACGCCTGTTCCAGAACCTGATCGGCAATGCGGTGAAGTATCGCGCCGCCGACCGCCACCCGGTCATCCAGGTGAGCGAGGAGCCGGATGCCCCGCCCGGCTTCGCCGCCTTTGCCGTCAGCGACAACGGCATCGGCATCGCGCCGGCCGATCACGACCGCATCTTCCAGATCTTCACCCGCCTGCATGGCCGCGCCGAGTACGAGGGCACCGGCATCGGCCTCGCCGTCTGCAAGCGCATCGTCGACCGCCACGGCGGCACCATCGCCGTGCGGTCGGCCGAGGGCAGCGGTGCCACCTTCGTCTTCACCCTGCCGCTGGCCGAGCCCGTCGCCGCCGCCGACACCCTGCCGGCCGCGCCCGCCATCCCCGCCCCGGCCGAGCCGCCGCTACTGCCGATGGCTCCGGCGGCCGGCAGCGCGACGGCCTGAGGCGGCGGCGGTGCGGATCGTCGCGGCCCGAGCGGAAGATGCCCGCGCCATTGCCGAGGTGCATGTGGCGTCGTGGCGGGCGACCTATGCCGGCCTCATCCCCGACCGGGTGCTCGACAGCCTGACGGTGGCCGAGCGCACCGCCCTGTGGCAGCGGGTGCTGGCCCCCGGCAGCGGCTGGGTGATCGTCGCCCGCGACGGCGACCGGGTGGTGGGCTTCGTCAGCGGCCTCGACGCCCGCGACGGCGACGACGAGGCCCGCGACGGCGAGATCCTGGCCCTCTACCTGCTGCCGGAGTACCACCGCCGCGGCATCGGCCGCCACCTGTTTGCCGCCGCCTGTCGACGGTTGGCCGCCGACGGTTTCCGCTCCCTGCGGCTGTGGGTGCTGGCCGGCAACCCGACCCGCGGTTTCTACCGCCGCCTGGGCGGCCGCGCCGACCGGCGGGAGGACGACCTGATCGGCGGCGTGCGGGTGCCGGCGGTGCGCTACACCTGGGACCGCCTTCCGGGATAGGGGCCGGGGGTTCTCCCGTCGCCGCCGCCACCCCTGTACCACTGCACACTTGCACCGGCCGGGTCGGCCCTCATACTCAGGGCGAGGCGCCGCCGACCGGCGTCTGTCGCCAGGAAACCAAGCCGATCATGTCCACCCAGGCCCCCACCCTCGACCCGCTGGAGCCCCGCCTCGCGGCGCTGCGCCGCATGGCGCCGACGCGGCTCGGCCCCGAGGTGCTGGCCATCTTCGAACACACCATCCAGCAGGCGCTGCGCAGCGGCCTCGGCGCCGGCGCGCCGCAGCCGGGGCAGCCGGCGCCCGATCTCGCCCTGACCGATGCCGCCGGGCGGCCGCTGTCGCTGGCGGCGCTGCGGGCCGAGCCGGGGGTGACGGGGGTAGTGGTGAGCTTCTTCCGCGGCGACTGGTGCCTCTACTGCGGCGAGGCCCTGGCCGCCCTGGCGGCGGCCCACGACAGCCTGCGCGCCGCCGGCGGGCGGGTGGTGGCGGTGTCGCCGCAGCGGCCGGAGATCAGCGCCGCCCAGGCCGAGCGGCTGGCGCTGCCGTTCCCGCTGCTGCACGATCCCGGCTGCGGCACGGCGGACGCCTGGGGCATCGCCCACGGCCTGGACGAGACCATGCGCCGGCTGTTCGTCGAGCTGGGCCGCGATCTGGCGCAGTGGAACGGCGACACCCGCTGGCTGCTGCCGCTGCCCGCCACCTTCATCATCGGCCGCGACGGGCGGGTGGCGTGGCGCTTCGTCCACGGCGACTACAGCCGCCGGGCTGAGCCGGCGGACATCCTGGCCGCCCTCAGGCGCCTGCCGCCGCCCGGCTGAGGCTGCCGCGCGAGGACCGCCGGCTGTCGTCGGCGGGGTCGGCCGGCAGGGTGACGACGAAGCGGGCGCCGGCGACGCTGCCGTCGTCGGCCTTGCGGTTCTCCGCCCGGATGGCGCCGCGGTGCGCCTCGACGATCTGCTTTGAAATGGACAGGCCGAGGCCGGAATGGGTGCCGAACTTCTCCCCCGCCGGGCGCTGGGTGTAGAAGCGGTTGAAGATGTCGCGCTCCTTGCCCGAGGGAATGCCCGGCCCCTGGTCCTCCACCGTCACCCGCACCACCGTATCGTCGCGCACCGCCGACACGGTGACGGTGCCGCCGGGCGGGCTGAAGCTGGCGGCGTTGCCCATCAGGTTGCGGAACACCTGGGCGAGGCGCCCTTCCAGCCCCGGCACCACCAGGTCGTCGCCGTCCGGCAGGCTGAGCACGAAGCGCGGCGCGCCGTCGGCATCGCTGGCGTTGTGGATGGTCACCAGGGTCTCCAGCAGCACGCCCAGGGCCACCGGCTCGGCCTCGGCGCGCGACAGTTCGGCATCCAGGCGCGAGGCGTCGGAGATGTCGGAGATCAGGCGGTTCATGCGCTGCACGTCGTCCAGGATGACCGCCATCAGGCGGCGCTGCTGCTCCGGGTCCTTGATGCGGGTAGTGGTTTCGACGGCGCTGCGCAGGGAGGTCAGCGGGTTCTTGATTTCGTGCGCCACGTCGGCGGCGAAGGCCTCGATGGCGTCCATGCGGTGCCACAGGGTTTCCGTCATCTCGCGCAGGGAGGCGGAGAGGTCGCCGATCTCGTCGCGGCGGGAAGACAGGTCCGGGATGGCCTGGGCGCGGCCGTGGCCGGTGCGCACCCGCTCCGCCGCCAGGGCCAGCCGGGTCAGCGGCCGGGCGATGGCCGCCGCCAGATAGAGCGACAGCAGCACGGTGGCGCCGAGGGTGACCGCCGACAGCTTGAGGACCGCCAGCCGCACCTCGAAGACGCTGCGGTCGACGTCGTCGGCGCTTTTCGACACCATCACCGCGCCCACCACCTGCCGGTAGTGCTGCACCGGCACGGCGGCCGACAGCAGCATGCTGCCGTCGCGGCGGCGGCGGACGCTGGAGCCGGCATCGCCCACTTCCAGGGCGCCCACCACCTCGTCGTAATCAGCGGCGGTCTGTTCCGGGCGCTCGATGTAGGGCTGCACGTCGCGGCGGAAGGCGATGGAGCCGCGCAGCCAGTCATAGGCGCTGCGCAGCTGGCCCATCAGGCTGGTGTCCTCCACCGGCGGCAGGTCGGAGACCTGCACCTGGCCGCCCTGGCCGACCAGCAGGCGGCTGTCGGCCACCATCAGGCCGTTGTGGTCGAACAGCCGCACCCGGATGCCGCCCAGGTCGGCCAGCCGCCGCACCATCTGGCGGGCGGTGTCGGGGCGGATGGAATGGGTGGCCATGGGCACCAGCGGCAGCGTGCCGGTGCCGTAGATCTGCGCTTCCACGGCGCCTTCGCCGACCGCCGCGGCGATCAGTTCGGCCTGGGTGCGCAGGGCCTGCAGCTCGCCGGCGACCAGCGCTTCCTCATACTGGTCGAGGTAGAGCATGCCCACCGCCAGCAGCGCCGGCGCCACCAGGTTGACCGCCAGGATGCGGCGGGTCAGCGGGCTCATCCACTGGCGGCGGCGGCGCCGCATGCGGCGTTCGGCGCGGGCGCGGCGGCCTTCAGCCTCGCTGTCAGGCGTCCTTATAGCGATATCCGACACCGTAGAGGGTCTCGATCTGTGCGAATTCGGGATCGACGGCGCGGAACTTCTTGCGCAGCCGCTTGATGTGGCTGTCGATGGTGCGGTCATCGACGTAGATGCTTTCGCCGTAGGCGATGTCGATGAGCTGGTCGCGGCTCTTCACATGGCCGGGCCGCTGGGCGAGCGCCTGCAGGATGAGGAATTCCGTCACCGTCAGGTCCACCGCCTCGCCCTTCCAGGTCACCATGTGGCGGCCGGGGTCGATGACCATGTCGCCGCGGCGCAGGGCATCGGGCGACATTTCCGGCTCGCTGGCATTGGCGGCGGCGGCCGCGGCGGCGGCACCGGCACGGGCCTCGGCGCGGCGCAGGATGGAGCGGATGCGCTCGATCAGCAGGCGCTGGCTGAACGGCTTCTTGATGTAGTCGTCGGCGCCCATGCGCAGGCCGAGCAGCTCGTCCACCTCGTCGTCCTTGGAGGTGAGGAAGATGATCGGCATGTCCGACTGCTTGCGCAGCCGCTGCAGCAGCTCCATGCCGTCCATGCGCGGCATCTTGATGTCGAGCACGGCCAGGTCGGCGGGCTTGGCAGACAGGCCCTCCAGCGCCTCGGCGCCGTCGGTGTAGGTGGTCACCGTGAAGCCTTCGGACTCGAGCAGGATCGAGACCGAGGTCAGGATGTTGCGATCGTCGTCCACCAGGGCGATGGTCTTGCTCACGCGCCGTTCTCCCGCGCTTTGGTCGTCAGTCGTCGTCCGGCCCGCCGTGGGGCCGCGCCCGACGGGGACAGTGGAGGCGCATTATGGCGAAATTAGAGCATCCCGGAAATGCCGCCGTCGCACCCCGTTCCGCCGTCACGCCGGCGGGGCGGGGCGCGGCGGCGGCAGGGAATAGGTGCCGGTGCAGTGGGCGATGGGGCGGCCGTCGTCCTCGGCGACGATGCTGACCGCCGCCACCACCAGCCGCGCCCCGGCCTTCAGGGTGCGGCCGTGGGCGACGACGCTGGCCGCCCCCGGCGGCTCCAGGATGTCCACCGCCATGCTGGTGGTCACCGCCAGCGCCACCGGCCCGACGTGGCTCAGCACCACGGCGTAGAGGGTCAGGTCGGCCAGCGCCATCAGCACCGGCTCGGCCATGCGGTCGCGCCGCGGGCCGCGCAGCAGGTCGGGCCGCTGCGCCACCCGCAGGGTCGCCGTGCCCTCGCCGATGGCCACCGTCTGGATGCCGAACACCGGCACGAAAGGGGCGTCGGCGGCGATGATGCGGTTGAACTCGGCGAGGGTGATGGCGGACATGGGCGAAGCGCTCTCCTCAGGCCGCCGTCGCGGTGCCGGCCGGCGTCTCGCCGCGCACCATGGCGAGCACCGCCGCCACCACCGCCGAAGCCCCGGCCTCGATCTGCGAGATGGTGGCGTCGAGCATGTAGCAGGGGGTGGTCGCCACCCGCGTGGCGGCATCCACCACCACGCCGCCGTGGCCGGTGGTCACATGGTGGCTGCCCATGGCCTCGATGGCGGCGGCGACGCCGGCGTCGGCGCCGATGGTCACCTGCACCGGCGCCAGCAGGCGGGCGAGGATGGTCGGCGCGATGCACAGGGCGCCGATGGGCTTGCCGGCGGCGCAGGTGTCGCGCACCGCCCGTTCCACCTCGGCCTCCACTTCCATGTCGGCACCGGCGAAGGCGAAGGTGGACAGGTTCTTGGCGGCGCCGAAGCCGCCGGGGAAGACCAGGGCATCGAAGTCGGCGGCGCGGTACTCGGCCAGGTCGCGGATGGCGCCGCGGGCGATGCGCGCCGACTCCACCAGCACGTTGCGGCTCTCGCCCTCGGCCGGCTGGCCGGTCAGGTGGTTGATGACGTGGGCCTGTGGGACATTGGGGGCAAAACAGGCAACCTCCGCCCCCTGACGATCCAGCGCCAGCAGGGTCAGCACCGCCTCGTGGATCTCCGCCCCGTCGTAGACCCCGCATCCCGAGAGCACCACGGCAACCTTCGGCTTGTCGGCCATGACCTGCTGTCCTCCTCCTGCATGTGGTTGTTTGCGGGGCGCTCCGGTGCTTACAGTGCGCGGACGCCCCCGGTTCGAGGAAATCATGGCCGAAGTCACCGCCTGCGCCAACCTGGAGAAACACTTCGCCCGCATCGCCGACATCAACGGCGCCGCCGGCATCCTGCACTGGGATGCGGCGACCATGATGCCGGAGGGCGGCGCCGAGGCCCGTGCCGAGCAGCTGGCAACCCTGGCCGCGCTCGCCCATGACCTCACCACCGACCCGCGCGTCGCCGACTGGCTGGCCGAGGCCGACGCCGAGGCCGGCCGGCTGAGCGAGTGGCAGCGCGCCAACCTGCGCGAGATGCGCCGCGCCTACGTCCACGCCGCCGCCGTGCCCGGCCACCTGGTGGAGGCGCTGTCGCGCGCCTCGTCGTCGTGCGAGATGACCTGGCGCAAGGCCCGCAAGGCGTCCGACTTCGCGGCGGTGGCACCCAAGCTGAAGCTGGTGCTCGACCTCACCCGCGAGACGGCGCAGGCCAAGGCCGAGGCGCTCGGCACCGACCCCTACGACGCCCTGCTCGACCAGTACGAGCCGGACGGGCGGGCGGAAGACATCGACCTGCTGTTCGGCGACCTCGAATCGGTGCTGCCCAACCTGCTGGGCGAGGTGCTGGAGATGCAGCGCCGCCGCCCGGCGCCGCGCCTGCCGCAGGGCCCCTTCCCGGTGGACAAACAGCGCGAGGCGGGGATGCTGTTCATGCAGACCCTCGGCTTCGACTTCAACCGCGGCCGGCTCGACGTCTCCGCCCACCCGTTCTGCGGCGGCGCCACCGACGATGTGCGCCTGACCACCCGCTACGAGGAGGAGGATTTCAGCCGCGCCCTCATGGGCGTGCTGCACGAGACCGGCCACGCCCTCTATGAACTCGGCCTGCCGGCGGAGTGGCGGCGTCAGCCGGTGGGGCAGGCGCGCGGCATGAGCATGCACGAAAGCCAGTCGCTGCTGATGGAGATGCTGGCCTGCCGCTCGCGCGCCTTCCTCACCTTCGCGGCGCCGCACCTGCGGGTGATCTTCGGCGGCGGCGGCCAGGACTGGGAGGCGGAGTCGCTCTATCGCCTCTATACCCGCGTCGAGCCCGGCTTCATCCGCGTCGATGCCGACGAGGTGACGTACCCGGCCCACGTCATCCTGCGCTACCACCTGGAACGGGCGCTGATCGACGGCCAGCTGCAGGTGGACGACCTGCCCGGCGCCTGGGGCGAGGGCATGCAGCGGCTGCTCGGCATCACGCCGCCCGACCATGCCCGCGGCGTGCTGCAGGACATCCACTGGTACGACGGCGCCTTCGGCTATTTCCCCACCTACACCCTGGGCGCCCTGACGGCGGCGCAGCTGTTCCGCGCCGCCTGCGACCAGCTGCCGGACCTGATGCCCGGCATCGCCGGCGGCGACTTCCGGCCGCTGCTCGGCTGGCTGCGGCAGAACGTCCACCGCCACGGCTCGCGCCTGTCCACCCACGAGATGATCGTCGAGGCGACCGGCGAACCGCTCGGCACCAAGGCCTTCATCGACCACCTGCGCGGCCGTTACCTGGAGGATTGACCCCGGCCGGGCGGGGCCAGCGGCGCTTGACCGGCGGGGCGGGCAGGGGTCACTCTGCCCGCCCCGCCGCTTTTCACGTGAAACACCCCGCCGCATGTCCGCCAGCAAGCCCGATCCCCGGTCCCTGCCCGTCGCCATCCTGCTGACCGGGCTTGTCGCCTTCGGGCCGGTGTCGACCGACCTCTACCTGCCGTCGCTGCCGGACATGACGCGCGCCTTCGGCACCACGGTTTCCATGGTGCAGCTGACGCTGTCGGTGTTCACCGCCGGCTTTGCCGTCGCCATGCTGGTCTACGGGCCGCTGTCCGACCGCTTCGGCCGCCGCCCGGTGCTGATAACCGGCGCCGGCCTCTATGTGCTGGCGAGCCTGCTGTGCGTCGCCGCCGACAGCATCGAGGCGCTGCTGGTCGGCCGCTTCCTGCAGGCGGTGGGGGCCTGCGCCGGGCCGGTGATCGGCCGCGCCGTGGTGCGCGACGTCTACGAGCGGCAGGAGGCGGCGCGCATGCTGTCCTACATGGCCTCGGCCATGGCGCTGGCGCCGGCGGTGGCGCCGCTGCTGGGCGGGGCGCTGCATGCGGCCTTCGGCTGGCGGTCGAACTTCGTCGCCCTGACCGTGTTCGGCATCCTGCTGACCGTCGCCACCTGGCTGCTGCTGCGCGAGACCAATGCCCACCGCGACCCGCTGGCCCTGCGCCCGGCGCGGCTGGCCGGCAACTTCGCGGCGCTGCTGCGCAGCCGCCTGTTCATGGGCCATGCCCTGTGCGTGGCGCTGTCCTTCGCCGGGCTGTTCAGCTTCATCTCCGGCTCGTCCTTCGTCATCATCGACGTGCTGGGGCTGCAGCCGCAGCACTTCGGCTTCGCCTTCATGGCGGTGGTGGCCGGCTACATCGCCGGCGCCTTCGGCGGCGGCCGCTTCACCGGCCGCCTGGGGATCGAGCGCATGATCGCCATGGGCTCGGTGATCTGCGCCCTCGGCGGGGTGACGGCGCTGGTGCTGGCGTGGAGCGGGGTGGAAACCATCGTCGCCGTGGTGGCGCCCATCGCGGTCTATTTCCTCGGCGCCGCCCTGGTGCTGCCCAATGCCACCGCCGGTGCCATCTCGCCGTTCCCGCGCATGGCCGGCACCGCCTCCTCGCTGCTTGGCTTCCTGCAGATGGGGGCGGGGGCGCTGACCGGCTGGCTGGTCGGGCTGCTGCACGACGGCACCACCCGCGTCATGACCACCGCCATCGGCGTCATGGCCGTCGGAACGCTGGCGGTCTTCCTGCTGGCGGTGCGCGGGCGCGGCGACGCGCGGCACTGATGCGGCGGCCGGGGCGGCGGTGTAGGATCGCCCCATGACCGACACCCGCCCCCTCCGCAAAGGCTGGACGACGGGCGCCTGCGCCACCGCGGCGGCGCGCGCCTGCCTGACCGCCCTGCGCACCGGCGCCTTCCCGGACCCGGTGGAGATCGTGCTGCCGCGCGGCCTGACGCCGGCCTTCGCCCTCAACCGCCATGTCCTTGCCGACGACGGCGGCAGCGCCACCGCCTCGGTCATCAAGGATGCCGGCGACGACCCCGACGTCACCCACGGCGCCGAGATCGTCGTCACCCTGCGCCCGCTGCCGCCGGGCAGCGGCCTGCGCTTCCGCGCCGGGGACGGCGTCGGCACCGTCACCAAGCCGGGGCTGCCGCTGCCGCCGGGGGAACCCGCCATCAATCCCGGCCCGCGCGCCATGATCGCCGACAACCTGGCCCTGGCCGCCGCCGGCGGGCCGGTGGATGCCGAGGTGACCGTCAGCATTCCCGGCGGCGAGGCCTTGGCGCAGAAGACCATGAACCCCCGCCTCGGCATCGTCGGCGGCCTGTCGGTGCTGGGGACGACCGGGGTGGTGGTGCCCTATTCCTGCGCCGCCTGGATCCACAGCATCCACCGCGGCATCGACGTCGCCCGCGCCGCCGGCTGCGCCCACCTGCTGGCGGCCACCGGCAATACCTCGGAAACCGCCGCCCGCCGCCTCTATCCGGTGCCGGAGGAGGCGCTGATCGACATGGGCGACTTCGCCGGCGCGGTGCTGAAATACCTGCGCCGCCACCCGGTGGAGCGCCTGACCCTGGCCGGCGGCCTCGCCAAGATCAGCAAGCTGGCCGACGGCAACATGGACCTGCACTCCAGCCGCAGCCGGGTGAACCAGACGGCGCTGGCGGCGGTGCTGGCCGACCTGGGGGCACCGCCGGCGGCGGTGGCGGCGGCCGGGCAGGCGGTGACCGCCCTGGCGGTGCTGGACATCGCCCGCGACGCCGGGCTGGAGCGGCCCTTCGCCGACCTGCTGTGCCGCCGCGCCCGCGAAGTGGCGCTGGCGGTGGTCGCCGGCCATGTGGCGGTGGAGGTGATCGCCTTCGACCGCCAGGGGCGGGAGGTCGGCCGTGCCGGACCCTGAGCGGCCCGCGCCCCACCTGCTGATCCTCGGCGGCGAGGATGTGGCGGCGGCCCTGGCGGCGGCGGTGGCGGAACGCTTCGGCGACCGTCTTGCCGTCACCTATTCCCTCGCCGGCCGCACCACTCCGGCCCGCCTGCCGCCCGGCCGGGTGCGCAGCGGCGGCTGCGGCGGGGCGGAGGGGCTAGCGGCCTTCCTGCGGGCGGAGGCGGTGACGGCGGTGATCGTCGCCACCCACCCCTTCGCCGCCGCCATCAGCCGGAATGCCCGCCTCGCCTGCGACGCCGCCGGGGTGCCGCGCCTCTGCCTGCGGCGGCCGGAGTGGCAACCGCAGCCGGGCGACCGCTGGCTGATGGCGGATACCGCCGCCGAGGCCGCCGCCGCCCTGCCGGGGCTGGCGACGCGGGTGCTGCTGACCCTCGGCACCGCCGACCTCGCCCCCTTCGCGGCGCTGCCGGGCATCGCCTTCGTGGTGCGGATGATCGCCGCCCCGCCGCAGCCGCCGCTGCCCGGCTGCACCGTCGTCACCGGCCGCGGCCCCTTCGACGCCGAAGCGGAAACCGATCTGCTGCGCCGCCACCGCATCGACGCCGTGGTCACCAAGGCGAGCGGCGGCGGCGCCACCGACGCCAAGCTCGTCGCCGCCCGCGCCCTCGGCCTGCCGGTGGTGATGATCCGCCGGCCGCCGCCGGAGCCGGGTCCGGCGGTGGAGGACGTCGGTGCGGTGCTGGAGTGGCTTGACCGCATCGGGGCGCGGTCGGACAATCCGCCGGCACAAGAGTCGTAAGGCCACAGGGGAAACGAGAGCCATGCCGCGTCCGCTGCCCACCGTCACCGCCGCCATCGCCGCCGTGCTGGCCGCCGTGTTCCTGCTGGCGCCGCTGCCGGCCGCCGCCAACATGACCATCCGCTTCGAGAAGGAGGTGGTGGAGAACATCCGCGACGGCAACGCCCAGGGGCTGACCTCCTACCTGCTCGGCGGCGGCAATCCCGGCGCCACCGACAACGAGGGCCAGCCGCTGCTGGTGGTAGCGGCCCGCACCAACCGGCCGGAGATGATCGGCCAGCTGCTGCAGCACGGCGCCCGCGTCGAGGCGCCGGACCGCCTCGGCAACACCGCCCTCTATTGGGCGGCGGAGATCGGCCATGGTGCCGTCGTCGAACGCCTGCTGGCCGGCGGCGCCAAGCCCAACACCCAGAACCGCCAGGGCGTCACGCCGCTGATGGCGGCGGCCCGCAACGGCCATGTCAACGTGGTGCGGCTGCTGGTCCAGGCCGGCGGCGACCCGCGCCTGTCCGACTACACCGGCCGCGACGCCTTCGGCTGGGCCGGCGGGGCGCGGGCGTCTCAGGTGACGGCGGAACTCAACAAGGCACGCTGAGGCAGTCGCCCGGCCGGCACTCCGCCAGCACCGCCAGCAGGTCGGGCAGGGCGAGGGCGACGCAGCCCTCGGTGGGGGCGTAGCCCGGCCGCGCCACATGCAGGAAGATGCAGCTGCCGAGCCCCGGCACCGGCGGATCGTCGTTGTGGCCGAGCACCACCACCACGTCGTAGACCGCATCCTCCCGCCACATCGCTTCGGCGCTGGCGGGGTAGGGCAGGGTGACGGGGCGGTTGTAGGCGGGATCGTCCGGCGCGTCGCACCAGCCGTCGGCGGGCGCGATGGCCTGCACCGGCAGGGCGGTGGCCGGCGGCGCCGGCAGGCGGTCGGGGCGGTAGAACACCTGCCGCAGCGGGAAACGGCCGACCGGCGTGCCGCCGTCCCCCTCCCGCTTGTCAGCGACGATGCCGCCCTTGCCGAGGGCGCAGCGATAGCGGCGGGGGCCGGCGATCAGCTCGCCGGCGGCAGGGTCGACGATCAGGTCCACGGTCCCTCAGGGGCGGTGGTGCGGCGGGCGGCGGCTCAGGCGCCGGCGGCGGCACCGGTGGTCAGGCGGCCGGTCTGCTGATAGCGGTCCAGCGCCTTCATCATAGCGCCGTCGAACCAGCCCGGCACCTCCTGAACGCCACCCTCGGCACCCCCCGCCGCCTCGGCAGCCGCCAGGGAGTCGGCGGCGGTGGAGAAGCCGCGCACGCCAGTGACGGCGGCAGCGGCCGGCACCGCCGGGGAGGCGGCGGCGGCGGCAGCGGCGGCGGTCGGCCGCAGGGCGGCCTGCAGCATGGGATGCTTGGCGGCTTCGGCCTGCAGACCCTGGGCCTGCAGCGAGCGCAGCACGGCATCGTCGGCGGTGGCCTGGGAAACGGCGGCGCCGGTTTCGGCGGCGGCCATCTGGGCCTTGGTCGGCACCGTCAGGTACTGGGCGCCATCGTCGGCCTGCTGGGCCACCAGGGCGGCGGAGGCCGGGCGCGGCGCCGGCGCCATGCCGACCATGGCATGGTCATGGGCGCGCGGGGCCAGACCGGCGGGGCGCTTCTCCGGCGCCGGCATGCGGGCGAGGCCGTCGGAATTGCGGAAGTCGCTGCCGCGGATGGGCATGAAGTTGGCGTTGGCGGCGCTCGCCCCCACGCCGGCGGTCTGCGCCATGGGGAAGAAGCGGGCGTCATCGCCGGCCACGGTGGTGGTGGCGGCGGCGGGGGCAGCAGTGGCAGCGGCGGCGGCGGCCGGAGCCTGCTGCGCCGGCGCGGCCGCTATGGCCGAGGCCAGGGCGGCGGCGGACGCCGGCAGGGCGGCGCTGCCGGCCCCTTCGCCGGCCTTGCCCGCCTCGGCGGCGGCAAGCTGGGTCTCGCCCTCGGCCGGCGCGGCGTCGTCGCCCTTGAACAGCGACAGCAGCGTCTCGCCGTTGTTGAGGCCGGCGGCTTCCTCCACCACTTCGGTCACCACCGCCACGGCGGCGCCGATGGCACCGCCGAACAGCGCCCCGCCGGCAACGCGCGCCAGCGGCTTGATGGTGTCGCCGGTGATCTCGCGGTAGATGGTGGAGATGATGGGCAGGTGCTGCAGCGGGTTGATGATGTCCACGAAGTCCCAGAACGAGACCTCGTCATCGCCCTTCGCCGCCTGGTTGGCAGGCGCGCCCGTACCGGCACCGCCGGGGCGGATGTTGTCGATGACGAGCGGAGCGTTGGCGACGGTGGTCATGGGCGTATCCCTCTGCTGCGCCCTGGCCTATGCAAACGCGAGTCCAACTCGCCGCCCGCCGGTTTCCGCCGCTTTCCCCGCCGCAGGCTGCCGCCCGCCGCCGCCCCGGCAAATCCTGCCGGGCAAAAGCCGCCGCTACAGCAGCCCCTTCAGCCGGTACAGCGCCTCCAGCGCCGCCCGAGGGGTCAGGTCGTCGGGGTTGATGGCGGCCAGTTCCGCCTCCACCGGCGACGGACCGGCGGACGCGGCGGCGGCGGCGGCAGCGGTGGAGGCGCCGGCGGGCGGGGCCGGGTCGCTTTTGCGGGCGGCGGCGGCGAACAGCGGCAGGTCGTCGGCGAGGCGGGTGATGGCCGAGGACTGCTCGCCCGACTCCAGGGTCGCCAGCACCTCTTCCGCCCGCGCGATCACCGCCGGCGGCAGCCCGGCCAGCTTGGCGACGTGGATGCCGTAGGACCGGTCGGCGGCCCCCGGCGCCACCTCGTGCAGGAACACCACCTCGCCCTGCCATTCCTTGATGCGCATGGAATGGCACGACAGGCGGGCCAGCCGGGCGGTCAGGGCCGTCAGCTCGTGGTAGTGGGTGGCGAACAGGGCGCGGCAGCGGTTGACCTCGTGCAGGTTCTCCACCGTCGCCCAGGCGATGGAAAGGCCGTCGAAGGTGGCGGTGCCGCGGCCGATCTCGTCCAGGATCACGAGGCTGCGCTCGGTCGCCTGGTTCAGGATGGCGGCGGTCTCCACCATCTCCACCATGAAGGTGGAGCGGCCGCGCGCCAGGTCGTCGGCGGCGCCGACGCGGGAGAACAGGCGGTCGACCACGCCGATGCGGGCGCTGTCGGCCGGCACGAAGCTGCCCATCTGGGCGAGGATGGCAATCAGCGCGTTCTGCCGCAGGAAGGTGGACTTACCGGCCATGTTGGGGCCGGTGATGAGCCACAGCCGCTGCTCGGCCGAGAGGTCGCAGTCGTTGGCGACGAAGGGGCCTTCGCTGGCGCGGGCAAGCGCCGCCTCCACCACCGGATGGCGGCCGCCACGGATGAGGAAGGCGGTGCCGTCCTCCACCTCCGGCCGGGTGTAGCGCTGATCCGCCGCCAGTTCGGCCAGCCCGGCGTGGACGTCCAGTTCGGCCAGCGCCTCGGCGGCGGCGGCGATGTCGGCGGCGCGGTCCAGCACCTCGCGCACCAAATCGGCGAACAGCTCCAGTTCCAGGGCCAGCGCCTTGTCGGCGGCGCCGCGGATCCTGTCCTCCAGCTCCGACAGGTCGACGGTGGTGAAGCGCACCGCGTTGGCCATGGTCTGGCGGTGGATGAAGGGGCCGTCCTTGTCGGCCAGCAGCTTCTCGCCCTGCTTGGCCGGCATCTCCAGGAAATAGCCGAGCACGTTGTTGTGCTTCACCTTCAGCGAGGCGATGCCGGTCGCCTCTATATACGTCTGCTGCAGCCCGGCGATGAGGCGGCGGCTTTCGTCGCGCAGGGACCGCAGCTCGTCCAGCTGCGGATGATAGCCGGCGGCGATGAAGCCGCCGTCGCGGGCGAGCAGCGGCAGGTCGGGCGCCAGCGCCCGCGTCAGCCGCTCCACCACCACATCGTGACGGCCGAGGCGGCGGCAGGTTTCCGCCAGCCCCTTGGGTACGCTGGCGAAGCCGCTTTCGGTGATGGCCACTCGCAGGCCCGGCACCTGATCCAGGGCATCGCGCACGTTGGCGAGGTCGCGGGGGCCGCCGCGGCCAAGCGACAGGCGGGTCAGCGCCCGCTCCACGTCGGGGCAGCGGCGCAGGCGCTCGCGCACGTCGTCGCGCACCCGGCCGGCCTCGACGAAGCGCAGCAGCACCGGCAGCAGCGCCGCCACCGCCGCCGGATCGGTCAGCGGCGCCGCCAGATGGGCGGCCAGCAGGCGGGCGCCGGCGCCGGTGACGGTGCGGTCGATGACCGCCAGCAGCGAGCCCTTGCGCTCGCCGGTCAGGGTCTCGGCCAGTTCCAGGTTGCGGCGGGTGGCGGCGTCGATCTCCATCACCGCGCCGGCCGCCAGCTGGCGCAGGGCGCCGATGCGCGGCAGCTTGCCCTTCTGGGTCAGCTCCACATAGTCGACCAGGGTGCCGGCCGCCGCGATCTCGGCCCGCGAGAAGCCGCCGAAGGCATCCAGCGCCTTGACGCCATAGAGCGCCTCCAGCCGCCGCGCGGCATTGGTGCTGTCGAAGCGGGCGGACGGCAGGGGGGAGAGGCGGTCCTTGTACTCGGCGAAGACCTCGAACAGGCCCTCGCGCTGCAACAGGCGGTCGGGTGCCAGCAGCTCGCCCGGGGCGAGGCGGGCGAGGGCGGCGGCGACCGTCGCCTCCGCCACCGGCTGGCAGGTGAAGGCGCCGGTGGAGACATCCAGCCACGCAAGCCCGAGCGCGCCGCCGGCATCGGCCACCGCCGCCAGATAATTGTGGCGACGGGCATCGAGCAGGCTGTCCTCGGTCAGGGTGCCGGGGGTGACGATGCGCACCGCCTCCCGCCGCACCAGCGCCTTGCCGCCGCGCTTGCGGGCCTCCGCCGGGTCTTCCATCTGCTCGCACACGGCGACCTTGAAGCCCTTGCGGATGAGCTTGGACAGGTACGCCTCGTGCGAATGCACCGGCACGCCGCACATGGGAATGTCCTCGCCCAGGTGCTTGCCGCGCTTGGTCAGCGCGATGTCCAGGGCCTCGGCGGCCTTGACGGCATCGTCGAAGAACAGCTCGTAGAAATCGCCCATGCGGTAGAACAGCACGCAGTCGGCATGCTCGCGCTTGATCGCCAGGTACTGCGCCATCATCGGCGTGGCGCCGTCGAGGGCGGCATCACCCAGGTCGTCGGCGGCGGTGTCGGGGGCGGGGGTCGGGCTGCCTGCGGTCAGGGACACGGGGGCTCCGGCTTCGGCTGGGATACGGTGGGGCGAAAGACGTGACCGGGCCGTTATACCCTCACGCGGGGCTAGGCATGAAGGGCCCTGTGGGGCAGAATACGCGCCCGCAGTTTTGTTTCGAAACCCCAAGCCTACGGGAAACGATCTCCTTGTCCGACACCACGCCCACCGCGTCCGAACACCGTGAAGTGGTCGGCCTGTTCGCCGACCGCGACAGCCTGGAAAAGACCATCCGGGAGCTGCGCGCGGCCGGGTTCGACCGCACCGACCTGTCGCTGCTGACCAGCCACGAGTCCATCGACGTGCGCGACCCCTCCGGCCAGTCGTTCCGCGAGCGCCTGGTGCTGGTGCTGACCGAGTGGCGCTATGAGGTGCCGCTGGTGGGCGCCGGCCTGATCGCGCTCGCCTCCGGCCCGACCGGCGCCGCCATCGCCGCCCTGGTGGGCGCCGGCGTCGGCATCGCCGCCGTGCGCGATCTGGTGGAGGAAGTGACCTCGCTGCCGGACACCGACGAATTCGCCCGCGAACTGGCGGCCGGCGCCGTCGCCCTGTGGGTGGACGTCAGCGCCGCCGAGGGCCTGGAGCAGACGGCGCGCGACATCCTCACCCGCCACGGCGCCGGCAGCGTCCATCTTCACGTCGGACCGGCGCGCACCGAACCGTAAGCGCGCCGCCTGCCTTTCAGACAGTTCAACACATCGTGCGGCGCCACCGACCGTCCGGGGCGCCGCTGGCATCCCCGGGGGACACGGTCAGCATCATGGAAGACGATACCAGCAAGCAGAGCCGCCGCAATCTTGAGCACGAAAGCCTGCTCATGCATGCCTCGGGGCGGCCGGGCAAGATCGAGATCACGCCCACCAAGCCGCTGACCACCCAGCGCGACCTGTCGCTGGCCTATTCCCCCGGCGTCGCCGCGCCGTGCATGGAAATCGCCCGCGACCCGTCGCTGGCCTACGACTACACCGCCAAGGGCAACCTGGTGGCCGTCATCTCCAACGGCACCGCCGTGCTGGGCCTGGGCGACCTGGGCGCGCTGGCCGGCAAGCCGGTGATGGAAGGCAAGGCGGTCCTGTTCAAGAAGTTCGCCGACGTCGACGCCATCGACCTGGAAGTCGATACCCGCGACGTCGATGAATTCATCAACTGCGTGCGCTTCCTCGGCCCGTCCTTCGGCGGCATCAACCTGGAGGACATCAAGGCGCCCGAGTGCTTCATCATCGAGCAGCAGCTGCGCGAGATGATGGACATTCCCGTCTTCCACGACGACCAGCACGGCACCGCCATCATCGCCGCCGCCGGCCTGCTGAACGCCCTGGAGATGACCAACCGCAGCATCGACACGGTGAAGATCGTGGTCAACGGCGCCGGCGCCGCCGCCATCGCCTGCGTCGAGCTGGTCAAGGCCATGGGCGTGCGCCACGACAACGTCACCCTGTGCGACACCAAGGGCGTCATCCACAAGGGCCGCACCGACCTCAACCAGTGGAAGAGCGCCCACGCCATCGACACCGACGTGCGCACGCTGGAAGAGGCCATGAAGGGCGCCGACGTGTTCTTCGGCCTGTCGGTCAAGGGCGCCGTGACGCCCGAGATGGTGGAAGGCATGGCCGACCGCCCGATCATCTTCGCCATGGCCAACCCCGACCCGGAAATCACCCCGGAGGAAGTGCAGTCGGTGCGCGGCGACGCCATCATCGCCACCGGCCGCTCCGACTACGCCAACCAGATCAACAACGTGCTCGGCTTCCCCTACATCTTCCGCGGGGCGCTGGACGTGCGGGCGACGACCATCAACGACGCCATGAAGATCGCCGCCGCCCGCGCCATCGCCAGCCTGGCGCGCGAGGACGTGCCCGACGAGGTGGCCGCCGCCTATTCCGGCCGCAAGCTGCGGTTCGGGCCGGAATACATCATCCCGGTGCCCTTCGACCCGCGGCTGATCTACACCATCCCGCCGGCCGTCGCCCAGGCGGCCATGGATACCGGCGTCGCCCGCCGGCCGATCATCGACCTGGACGGCTACCGCCACGAACTGTCGGCCCGCCTGGACCCGACGGCGGCCAGCCTGCAGGCCATTGCCGATCAGGTCAGCAGCCACCCGCAGCGCGTGGTCTTCGCCGAGGGCGAGGAAGAAAAGTCCATCCGCGCCGCGCTCGCCTACCGCAACGCCGGCTATGGCCAGGCCATCCTGGTCGGGCGCGAGGAACGCATCGCCGAGACCCTGAAGCAGCTCGGCCTGTCCGGCGCCGCGCAAGGGCTGGAGATCGTCAACGCCAAGCTGTCGCAGCACAACGCCCGCTACACCGATTTCCTCTACAAGCGGCTGCAGCGCAAGGGCGCCCTCTACCGCGACGCCCAGCGCCTGGTGAACCAGGACCGCAACATCTTCGCCGCCGCCATGGTGGCGGCGGGCGATGCCGATGCCATGGTCACCGGCCTGACCCGCAGCTACTACCAGGCCTTCACCGAAATCCGCCGCGTCATCGACCCGGAGCCGGGCAAGCTGGTGTTCGGCCTGACGGTCATGGTCATCCGCGGCCGCACGGTGTTCATCGCCGACACCACCGTGCACGAGACGCCGACCGCCCAGCAGCTGGCCGACATCGCCGTTCAGACGGCGGAAAAGGCCCGCCAGATGGGGCACGAGCCGCGCGTGGCGCTGCTGTCCTACTCCAACTTCGGCAACCCCGAGGGCGAGGTCCCGGGCCATGTGCGCCTGGCCGTCGCCGAGCTGGAAAAGCGCGGCGTCGACTTCGAGTACGACGGCGAGATGGGCGCCGATACCGCCCTCGACCCCGAACTGCAGGAAAAGTACCCCTTCACCCGCCTGTCGGGGCCGGCCAACGTGCTCATCATGCCCGGCCTGCACTCCGCCAACATCAGCTACAAGCTGTTGCAGAAGCTGGGCGGCGGCACGGTGATCGGGCCGATCCTCATGGGCCTGTCGCAGCCGGCGCAGATCGTCAACATGGATGCCACCGTTTCCGACATGGTTCACATGGCGGTGCTGGCGGCCCACGACGCCGTGAAGCGCTGAGGTGACCCAGGCAGCGGCGGCGGCGGTCGGCCCGGCATTGGCATCGTCATCGGCAGCGGCAGCGGAACCGGCGGAGGAGCCCATGCCCGACAGCTTCGACGCACCGCCGCTGCCGCCCGCCCGCCGGGCACCGGCGCCGTTCGCCCGGGTGATGGGGCTGACGGCGCTGGTCTGCGTGCCGACGGCCGTCGCCTTCATCGCCATGGTGCTGGCCGGTCAGTTGAAGGTGGTGCCGGCCATCGGCTGGGGCCTGGCGGTGTTCTTCGGCACCGCCGCCCTGGTGCGGCTGTTCGCCACCGACTTCCACACCGCCGTCTCCTACATCCGCCGGCTGGTGGCGGAGGCAACGCCGGTGCCGCCCTCCACCCCCGACCTGATGTGGTCGGAGGCCGCCCGCGACGTCACCGCCGCCGCTGCCCAGCTGGCCCGCCACTGGGGCCTGCGGTGGCAGAAGGCGGAGGCCGCCGGGCGCTCCACCGAAGCGGTGCTCGACAGCCTGCCGCAGCCGCTCATCATGATCGGCGCCGACCGCCGCATCACCTGGGCCAACCGTGCCGCCTGCCGCTTCGCCGGCCGCGACCTGAAGGACATGAACCTCGCCACCATCCTGCGCGCCCCCGACGTGCTGGAGGCGGTGGCCGAGGTGATGGCCGGCGGCACCGGCCGGCAGTTGCAGTTCACCCAGTCCGCCCCCTCCGGCCGCACCTTCACCCTGGTGGTGGAGCCGCTGGCCATGCCGGCCCTGGACGGCGCCCAGGTGCTGATGGTGCTGCACGACATCACCACCCTGATCCGCATGGAGGAGATGCGCGCCGACTTCGTCGCCAATGCCAGCCACGAACTGCGCACGCCGCTCGCCAGCCTGCTCGGCTTCATCGAGACGCTGCGCGGCCCCGCCCGCGACGATGCCGAGGCGCGCGAGCGCTTCCTCGCCATCATGCAGGACCAGGCGGAGCGCATGCGGCGGCTGATCGAGGATCTGCTCAGCCTGTCGCGCATCGAACTGCACGAACACACGCCGCCCACCGGCACCGCCGACCTGCGCGAGATCATCGACCGCACAGTGGAAGGGCTGGAGCCGCAGGCGCGCAAGAAGGGCATGGCGGTGCAGGTGCACGTGCCGGCGCCCATCCCCACCGTGCCGGGGGAGCGCGACGAACTGGCGCAGGTGTTCCAGAACCTGCTCGCCAACGCCCTCAAGTACGGGCGCGAGGAGACGACGGTGGACGTCACCCTGGTGGTGGTGCCGCGCGGCCCCGCCAACATGCCGGCCACCAGCCGCGGGCCGTGCCTGCGGGTGTCGGTGCGCGACCGCGGCGAGGGCATCGCCAAGGAGCATCTGCCGCGCCTGACGGAACGGTTCTACCGGGTGGATACGGCGCGGTCGCGCAAGCTCGGCGGCACCGGTCTCGGGCTCGCCATCGTCAAGCACATCGTCGCCCGCCACCGCGGCGCCCTGACCATCGACTCGGCGGTGGGCGAGGGCTCGGTGTTCACCGTCCACCTGCCGCTGACGCCGCCCGCAACCGGCACCATTGCCTCGTAAATTTAACTTTCATGACAAGGACGTTGCTGTAAATGTTGCGGCAAAGGGCGCATATGGTGCGCCTGTTCCCTTGTGCAGGAGGCCTCGCGCCATGGTCGGCTTCGGCGATCCCCATACCGTCCGTTCCTTTGACGAGGAACTGGCCCACCTCAACGAGATGATCGCCCGCATGGGCGGCCTGGCCGAAACCCAGATGGCCAACGCCCTGCAGGCCGTCCTCGACGGCGACGAGGCCAAGGCCAAGCAGGTGGTGGAAGACGACCACCAGATCGACGCCGTCCACACCCAGGTGGAGGAATTCGCCATCCGCATGCTGGCCCTGCGCCAGCCGGTGGCCGACGACCTGCGCGCCATCATCCAGTCGCTGAAGGCGGCGGCGACCCTGGAGCGGGTGGGCGATCACGCCGCCTCCTGCGCCAAGCGGGTGCATGTGCTGCACGAAAGCCCGGCGGTGCCGCCGCTGAAGTCGGCGGTGCGCATGGGCTGGCTGGTGCTCGACATGCTGAAGCAGTCGGTGGATGCCTACCTGCGCCGCGACCTCGACCGCGCCATCACCGTGCGCAACCGCGACAGCGAGGTCGACGACTTCTATTCCAGCCTGTTCCGCGAACTGCTGACCTACATGATGGAAGACACGCGCAACATCACGCCGTGCACCCATCTGCTGTTCGTGGCCAAGAACCTGGAGCGCATCGGCGACCAGGCCACCAACCTGGCCGAGATGACCCACTACCTGGTCACCGGCAAGACGCTGAAGAGCGAGCGGCCGAAGAACGACACCTCCAGCTTCACCATCGTCGAACCCAAGCACTTCGACGGCTGACGCCATCAGGGCCGCCGGATGACCACCAGCGACGACCCCCCGCGCCACGATCAGCTGGCCGCCACCCTGCTGGCGCGCATGAACGCCCTCGGCCAACGCCCGCCCGCCGGCCGCCTCACCACCTTCCACTCCCCGCCGCCCCTGGCGGCGGCGGGGGAGGGCGAGGGGGCGTCACTCGCCGCTGATCGGGGGGACGCCGGCGGCGCGGCCCGTCGTAGCGCCCGCACGCCCTAGCCTCTTGCACAACGGGTTGCCCAGGCGTATCTGAATGGATACGCTTACCCGGCGATGATCACTTTTTACCGCACGGACGCCTTCGATCGCTGGCTGTCGCGCCTTCGGGACAGACAGGCTAAGGCGCGCATTCTTAAGCGTCTCAGAGCGGCCGAACTCGGCCGCTTCGGCGACTGCAAGGCGGTGGGAGAGGGCGTCTTCGAAATGCGCGTACATGCGGGGCCGGGATATCGCCTCTATTACATGCGGACGGGCGAGGTGGTTTATCTGCTGCTATGCGGCGGCGACAAGTCCTCCCAAGGCAAGGATATTGCGGAAGCCCAGGCGATGGCTCGCGAACTGGCGAAGAGGTAATCATGTCCATCACCGTTGCACCCTTCGACGCGGCCGATTACCTGACCGACGAAGAAACAGTGGCGGAATATCTGACCGCGGCGATGGAAGACCCCGATCCTGCGGTGCTTCTCGCGGCCATCAAGGATGTGGCACGGGCGCGAGGCATGGCCCAACTGGCGCGCGATGCCGGCCTCGGGCGCGAAAGCCTGTACAAGGCCCTGTCTCCGGGCGCGAAGCCCCGCTACGACACCATCGTCAGGGTCATGCATGCCCTGGGAGTCACCCTTCAGGCGGTACCGGCACCGGACAGCGGGCGTACCGACGGCGCGTCCTGATCGCCTGCCTGGCGGCGCTCACGGCCGGCCGGATCAGCCCGCCGGCGCCGGGGTCTTCGGTTTGTAGGCGCAGAGGTCGGTGATCGGGCAGCGCCAGCATTCCGGCTTGCGGGCCTTGCAGATGTAGCGGCCGTGCAGGATCAGCCAGTGGTGGGCGTGCAGGCGGAATTCGTCGGGCGTCACTTTCTCCAGCGCCGTTTCCACCTGCGCCGGGGTCTTGCCCGGCGCCATGCCGGTGCGGTTGGCGACGCGGAAGATGTGGGTGTCGACGGCGATGCAGGGGTGGCCGAAGGCTATGTTCATGACCACGTTGGCGGTCTTGCGGCCGACCCCCGGCAGGGTCTCCAGGTAATCGCGGTCGGCCGGCACTTCGCCGCCCTTCTCGTCGATCAGCCGCCGCGACAGGCCGATGACCGCCTTGGCCTTGGAGCGGAACAGGCCGATGGTCTTGATGTAGTCGGTGACCCCGTCCTCCCCCAGCGCCAGCATCTTCTCCGGCGTGTCGGCCACCTGGAACAGCGGTCCGGTGGCCTTGTTGACGCCCTTGTCGGTGGCCTGGGCCGACAGCACCACGGCCACCAGCAGGGTGAAGGGGTTGACGTAGTTCAGCTCGCCCTTCGGTTCGGGGTCGAGGCTGCGCAGGCGGGCGTAGAGGTCGGCGATCTTCTTGCGGGTCATGCCGCCAGAGTAGCCGCCCACGCCGCCGGCGCAAGCCCCGGCAATCGGCCCCGACCCGGCCTCACCCCGCCACGTCCGGCAGCAGGATGGCCGTCGCGATGGTGAAGTAGATGATCACGCCCGCCGCATCGGCGATGGAAGTGATGAGCGGCCCGCTGGCCGTGGCCGGATCGAAGCGGAAGCGGCTGAGCAGGAACGGCAGGCTCATGCCGATGACGCTGCCGACCACCACCACCAGCACCATGGTCAAAGCCACCACCACGGCAATCTCCGCCCCGCCGCGGTAGAGGCCGAGCAGCGACACCGCCACCGCCATTGTCACGCCCAGGCCGGCGGCCACCAGCACTTCCCGCCCCAGCATGCGGGTCCAGTCGCGCATGACCACCTCGCCGGTGGCGAGGGCGCGCACCATCAGCGTCGCCGCCTGCGAGCCGGCGTTGCCGCCGCTGTCGATCAGCAGCGGCAGGAAGAACACCAGCGCCACATAGGCGGCGATGGTGTCTTCGAAATAGGCGATGCCGGCGCCGGAGAAGATGTTGCCGAACACCAGCACCACCAGCCAGAACACCCGCTTGCGGTACAGCGTGGCGATGGTGGCGTCCTTCATGCTGACCGCCATGGCGGCCATGGAGCCGTGGCGGTGGAAGTCTTCCGTCGCTTCCTGCTCGGCCACGTCCATGGCGTCGTCATAGGTGACGATGCCGACCAGCTTGTCGCCGCCGTTGATGACCGGCAGGGCGATGGCGTCGTAGCGGGCGATGAGGCGCGCCACCTCGGCCTGGTCGTCCTCCACCCGCGCGAACGGCACGTCGTGCCGCATGATGGCGCCGATGGTCGCCGCCGGATCGGCCAGGATGAGATCCTGCAGCGACACCGCCCCCACCAGCCGGCGGTCGTCGTCGACCACATAGGCCTCGTAGATGGTTTCCTTGTCCGGCGCCTCGCGCCGCAGCTTGGCGATGGCCTGGGCGGCGGTGAGGCCGGCGGTGAGGGTGGCGTAGTCCGAGGTCATGATGGCCCCGGCGGTCCCCTCGCGGTAGGCGGCCAGCTTGCGGATGTCGTCGCGCTCCGCCTGGGCGAGGCCGGGCAGCAGGGCCTCCTGCTCCTCCTCCGACAGGCGGTTGTAGAGGTCGGCGCGTTCGTCGGATTCCATGTTGCGGATGAGGTCGACCAGATCGCGGCGGCCGAGGGCGCGGGCGATGGCGACCTGCTGCTCCAGCGGCAGGTAGCCGAAGGTGCAGGCCTGGTCCACCGGCGACAGCATGCGCAGCACGGTGAGGGTCGGCCCGGTGTCCAGCCCGGCGAGGATGTTGGCGATATCGGCCGGGTGCTGGTCGCGCAGGACCACGCGCACGGACTCGGCATTGCCGGCGCGCAGGAACTCCTGGATGGCCTTGGCCAGGATGAGGGTGGTGTTGGTGGTGGTTTCGGTCATGGCACGGTCTCCTGCCCCGTCGCGCCGCTGGGCGGCGCAACCGGCGGAGGCGTGCCGGCAGGTCAGACGGACCCGGCGGTCACCGCACGCAACGGCAGCACAGCCCGGCAGCCCCGGCGGGGTGCCTTCTGTCGAGTGGAAATCCAGGCGGATCTACTAGACGGGTCGTCCATCGGTCTTCCTGTGGGTGAAAGGCTGCCCGATGCGGCAGCAACAGCGGCCCAGATAGGCGCCTCTGAGGGGCAAGTAAAGTTAAACTTTCCGTGTAAGCCACGCCATCCTCGCCCGATGACGGACACGGCCACCCTGCCGGAGGGCGGCCGTGCGGCGTCGGCGGCGTCAGAACTGCGCCCGCACCCGGTAAGTCACCTGCGCCTCGCCCTTGGCGGGAACCTCGACCGTCCAGGAGGCCTGGTCGGAGCGGGTCTTGTCGTGGGGGGCGGAGGCCTCCAGCATCTCCCACTGGCCGCCGATGGTCTCGCGCACCAGCACGGTCACCGGCTTGTCGCTGCCGTTGGCGAGGGTGATGCGGTGGGCGCTTTCGGTCATGCGGTCGGACAGGCGCTTGAAGTCGGTCTGCACCCGCGTCGCCGTCACGTCGAAGGCGCGGCCGAGGCTGACGTAGGCGGTGCGGCCCTCGCCGATGTGGTCGAGCCGCGCCGCCCCCACCAGCTGCAGCGCGCCGGAGGCATCGGGGGCGAAGACCCGCGCGGTGCCGGCCGGCAGCGGCTTGCCGAGCTTCGACTCGGTGCTGTTGCGGAAGGTCAGGCGGGTTTCCACGTGGGCCGGCTGTTCCTCGGGGATCTGGTTGTAGATGACGTGCGGCGGACCATCGAGGTAGTACTCCGTCGTCACCGGCACGCCGCGGGCGGCCAGCAGGGCGTGCTGCACGGTGCGGCCGGCGGGAATGTCGACGGCGCCGTCGAGGGTGTAGAGGTGGAAGGCGCCGATCTGCTCGCGCGCCGCATCGGCCATCTGGGGCGCCGCCGCCGGCATGGCCGCCATTTCCATGCCGCCACGGCCGGCCTTGGCCATCATCATCTGGTCTTCCGGCGGCCGCGCGATGTCGCCGGCCACCAGCTTCACCGCCGCCGCCGGATAGCTGGTGGCGGTGCCGTTGTGCAGGCTGGCCAGCGCGTCGATGTCCAGCGTCCTGCCGTCGCGGGCCAGGGTGATCATGTACTCCGCCCGCCAGCCGAGGCCGCCGGTGAGGTAGGACAGGGTCGCCTGCTGCACCGCCTTGTCGGCCTTCACCAGCCCGCTCCACGCCGGTTGCAGGCGGACCGAGCCGGGCAGGCTGTCGTAGACCGGGTCGCCCGGCAGGGTGGTGCGGATGCGGCCGTCCACCTCCACCAGCAGCGCCGGCGGCGCCGACAGCAGGCGACCGCGCACCACCTCCACCGCGCCGGTGGCGGGATTGACGCGCTCGAACCCGATTTCCTGGCCGACCAGGGCGGTCAGCAGGGTGTCGTCGGTGGGCAGGGCGGTATCGACCGACTGACGCAGCACCGCGACGCCGTCGGCGCGCAGCACGGCGCCGGTATCCTGCACCTCGCGCGGCAGGCCGGGGAACTCCAGCCGCGCCTCGCCGGCGGGCAGGGAGACGGCACGGCGGTCGCTGACCAGCGCCGAACCCTGGTTGTAGATCGTCAGCGCGAGGCCCTGCCGGTCGCCCTCGGCGGCCGTCACCACGGGCGCCTCGGCCCGGGCGGCGGACGTAGCCGCCAGTGCGACAAGAAAGGCCGCGGCGAAAGGACGGGCAGCGGACATGCGCGTTCTCCTTTTGATCCAATTTCATTGCGGCGGGTGCGCCGTTTCTGTAGACCATCAGGAAACGATGGCGACAAGAGGGCGATGAACCCATGGACGCATCCGGCTGGATCGTGCTCGTTCTGCTGGCGGTGATCGGGGCGCTGGCGGTGGCGCTGCTGCTGCTGCGCCGGGGTGGCGGCGTCGGCAACGACGGAGTCGGGTCCGACGTGGCGGGGCGGGTGGCGCAGCTGGCCGACGCCCAGGCGCGCATGGCCGATCAGGTGGCGGCGCGGCTGCAGGCGCAGGAACGGGCGCTGGCCGAAGTGCTGCAACGCTCCGGCGACCGCACCGCCGCCACCCTGACCGAGGTGCGCGAGCGGCTGGCGGTCATCGACCGCGCCCAGGCCACCATCACCGAACTGTCGGGACAGGTGGTGGCGCTGCAGGAGGTGCTGGGCAACAAGCAGGCGCGCGGCGCCTTCGGCGAGGTGCAGCTGCACGATCTGGTGACGGCCTGCCTGCCGCCCTCGGCCTACGGCTTCCAGGTGACGCTGGGCAACGGCCGCCGCGCCGACTGCCTGATCCGCCTGCCGCAGCCGCCGGGGCCCATCTGCATCGACGCCAAGTTCCCGCTGGAAAGCTGGCACGCCCTGCGCGACGCCCACGCCGGCGGGGACGAGGCGGCGCGGGTGCAGGCCGGCCGCGCCTTCGCCGCCGCCGTCGGCAAGCACGTGAAGGACATCGCCGAGCGCTATCTGGTGCCGGGCGAGACCGCCGACAGCGCGCTCATGTTCCTGCCGTCGGAGGCGATCTATGCCGAGCTGCACGCCCGCTTCCCGCAGGTGGTGGAGGCAAGCTGGCGGGCCAAGGTGTGGATCGTGTCGCCGACCACGCTGATGGCGACGCTCAACACCGTGCGGGCGGTGCTGAAGGATGCCCGCATGCAGGAACAGGCCGCCCTCATCCAGGCCGAGGTGCGGGCGCTGATGGACGATCTGGGGCGGCTGGACGACCGGGTGGGCAAGCTCGCCCGCCACTTCGACCAGGCGGTGGAGGACGTGCGCCAGATCCGCACCTCCACCGACCGCCTGACCCGCCGTGGCGACCGCATCCAGCGGCTGGAGTTCGGCGAGGACGAGGCGGCGGCGGAATAGCAGGGCGGAGCGGACGACGGCGCCGCCCGAACCCCTAGAACAGATGCCCGCTGCGCTTCGCCTTGGCTTCCAGGTAGCGCAGGTTGTGGGGGTTGGAGGGGAAGACGTGCGGCACCCGCTCGGTCACCGTGATGCCGTGGCGGGCCAGCTGGTCCACCTTCAGCGGGTTGTTGGTCATCAGCCGCACGGCGCCGAAGCCGAGCCGGCGCAGCATCTCCGCCGCCGGGGCGTAGATGCGCTCGTCGTCGTCGAAGCCCAGCTGGCGGTTGGCATCGACGGTGTCGTAGCCCTGATCCTGCAGGGTATAGGCGCGCAGCTTGTTGACGAGACCGATGCCGCGCCCTTCCTGGGCGAGGTAGAGCAGCACGCCGGCGCCAGCGGCGGAAATCGCCTCGATGGCACCGCGCAGCTGGTCGCCGCAGTCGCAGCGCAGCGAGCCGAGCAGGTCGCCGGTGAAGCATTCCGAATGCAGCCGCGCCAGCACCGGCTGCGCCGGGTCGGGCTCGCCGATGAGGATGGCGAGGTGCTCGGTGCCGCCGTCGGCGGGGCGGAAGGCGAGGATGCGGGCGTTCTCCGCCCCCTCCAGCGGCACCCGGGCATCGCCGACCAGGGCCAGCGTGCGGGCGGCGGTTTCCTCGTACCCCAGGATGTCGGCCGCCGCCACCCGCGGCAGGTCGTGGGCGGCGGTCCAGGCGGCGAGGTCGGCGGCAGCGGCGGCCGGCAGCGGCGCCACCACGGCGGCCGGCATCAGGCGGGCGATCTTCATCAGC
>NZ_BAAAEP010000004.1:0-41528 GCF_039523075.1 Caenispirillum bisanense | reverse complement strand
GGTGCCGGCCAGCAGGCGGTCGATGCGGCGGTGCCGGCCGTCGCCCGCGACCGTGGCGTGGCGGTCAGGCCGTGTTCCACCACTCCGGCGCCGGGCTCGGCCAGGGCGCGCAGCGTGGCGGCGGTGAGCGGATGATCGCCGGTGATGAGCGTCACCTCGGTTTCCTCCGCCGCCAGATCGAGCAGCCGCGCCCGCCGCGCCGTCACCGCCACCGCCGGCTCGGCACCGGCCAGGGCGCGCAGGCGATCGAGCGCCGCCGGCGTCACCGCCTCGGCCGCCAGCACCAGGGCGGCGGCATCGCCGGCCGCCGGCAGCACCACGACGGCGCCGCCGCGTCGCACTTCCGCCGTCGCCCGGTCGACCGCGATCAACGGCGCGGTCAGCCCGGCAGCGGTGGCTTCGGAAGAGGCGGAGGGCAGGGCAGGATCGGACATCGGAAACCTGTGTTGTCAGCGGACCGGAACAATAGCCCGTCGCGTCTGCCCACAAAAGGCCGCTTTCGCAAGCATGATCGGAGCCAGGGGCATAACCGTATCGAAATATGACGGGCCCGATGGTAGAACAGCAAGGTACCCATACGGACAGACACGATGACCGCTGGACGCCGCCTGCTTCTGGTCGACGATGACGACCTTCTGCGTCGTTCCCTGGTGGAACAGCTGACCGCCCAGGAGGACTTCGCCGCCATCGTCGAAGCCCCCACCGCCGCCGAAGCCCGACGCATCGCCGCCACCGACGGTCCCTTCGACGTGGTGCTGCTGGACGTCGGCCTGCCCGACGCCGACGGCCGCGACGTCTGCCGCGCCTTGCGGGCCGAGGGCATCCGCTGCCCCATCCTGATGCTCACCGCCGCCGACAGCGACGACGACACCATCACCGGCCTGGAAGCCGGCGCCAACGACTACATCACCAAGCCGTTCCGGCTGGCGGTGCTGCTGGCCCGGCTGCGGGCCCACATCCGCAGTCACGAAGCCTCGGACGACGCGGTGTTCCAGATCGGCCCCTACAAGTTCCACCCCGCCACCAAGATGCTCACCGACGAGGGGCGCAGCCGCCGCATCCGCCTGACGGAGAAGGAAACGGCCATCCTCAAGTACCTCTACCGCGCCGGCGGGGCGGTGGGGCGCGAGCAGCTGCTGGACGAGGTGTGGGGCTACAATGCCGGCGTCACCACCCACACCCTGGAAACCCACGTCTACCGCCTGCGCCAGAAGATCGAGCCGAAGCCCGGTCAGGTCACCCTGCTGCTGACCGCCGAGGGCGGCTACCGGCTGGAACTGGCGGGCGGCGCCGCATGACCCTGCGCCCGCCGCACTACACCGGCGCCGGGCTCGACCGCGCCGACGACCGCCGCGAGGACGCCGCCGCCCTGCTGGCCGGCCCCGACGTGCGGGTGCTGCCGCTGTGGCACGGCCGCCATGCGGTGGATGCCGGCGGGGCGCCTCTGTGGCGGCGGCGGCCGGACGACGGCGCGCAGCCGATCTTCCTCGGCCTGACCGGCGCCACGGCCTGGTTTGCCGAGGACCTGTCCGCCCTGCCGGCCGTCGACCCCGACGACCGCGACCGTGGCCCGGGCGACACCGCCGCCGGGCTGCCGGCCGATGCCCGCTGGCTCGACCTGCGGGCCTTCGGCAATCGCCTGCCGCGCGAGCTGGCGGCCATCCTGGCCTATGGCCGCGGGCTGGTGTTCTGGCACCAGACCCATCGCTTCTGCGGCCGTTGCGGAACCGCAACGGAGGTGCGCAAGGGCGGCCACCAGCGCCAGTGCCCCAATCCGGCCTGCAACGCCCCCCATTTCCCCCGCACCGATCCGGCGGTGATCATGCTGGTGACCGACGGCGACCTGTGCCTGCTCGGCCGTCAGGGCTGGTGGCCGGACGGGGCGCTGTCCACCCTGGCCGGCTTCGTCGAACCGGGCGAGACGCTGGAGGAAGCGGTCGCCCGCGAGGTGCGGGAAGAAGCCGGCATCGCCGTGCGCGACGTGCGCTATCGCGGCAGCCAGCCGTGGCCGTTCCCGTCGTCGCTCATGCTGGGATTCGAGGCCATCGCCGCCAGCACGGAGCTACGCATCGACACCACCGAGCTGGAATTCGCCCGCTGGGTCCATCGCGACGAACTGGCCGGCTTCGGCGAATGGGGCGACGGCAGCGACGGGCCGAAGCTGCCGCGCGCCGACTCCATTTCCCGCTGGCTGATCGAAAGCTGGCGCCTCGGCACAGGCCGGTGACCGCCGGCGCCCTTTCCGCTATCATCACAAGGGGTAACGGAAAGGGGAAAGGCGTATGGCCGAGGAACGGTGGTGGCAGAACCCGGTGGCCAAGGCAGGGCTGGCGGCGCTGGTGATCATTCCGGCGGTGCTCGGGCTGATGTCGCTGTGGACCGAAACCGACCTGCGCCGCGCCGGCGCCGATGCCTTCAACTTCAAGCCCGGCGTCTGGGTCAACGTGCCGCCGGACTCCTTGCGCGGCACCTGGGCCAAGGAAGGCCGCTGCCGTGACGAGGACAGCCTGCTGCTGATCATTTCCGACGGCGGCTATCGCTGGCGCACCTCGCGCACCGAATGGGGCTTCGCCCGCGGCAAGTACCGCTACGACAGCCCGCAGGCCTACCGCGTGTTCTTCCAGCTGCAACGGCTGGTGCAGCCGACCGACGACCCCGACCAGGTGTTCACCGTGTCGGGCACGACGCTGCGCAAGTACAACCTGCGCGGCGGCACCCAGGAAGCCTTCGAGAAATGCCGCACCTGACCGCCGCCTGAGCCGGCCTCACGCCGGCTGCGGTTCGCGGGCCGGAGCGTCGGCGGCAGCCGGGGCGGACGCGGGGGCCGGCGGTTCCAGTTCCAGCCACAGCGGCTTCTTCAGCCGCTTGGCGACGAACTCGGCATGGGCCGCCAGTTCTTCCGGCGTTGCCGCATGGGGGCGCGGAGCGCGGTAGGGGCGGTCGATGTGGATGGCGCGGCCGCCGTCGCCGTCGCGACCGCCGGTGGCGAGCGCCAGCCCCGGCTCGCGCCCGCCCACCAGTTCAAGATAAACCTCCGCCAGCAGCTGGGCGTCGAGCAGGGCGCCGTGGTAGGTGCGCGAGCTGTTGTCGATGCCGAAGCGGCGGCACAGGGCATCCAGGCTGGCCGGGGCGCCGGGGAACTTGCGGCGGGCCATCTGCACCGTGTCGACCGCCTGCTCCATGGGCAGCGGCGCCCGGCCGCAGCGCACCAGTTCGGCATTGATGAACTTCATGTCGAACTGGGCATTGTGGATGATCAGCGGGCTGGAGCCGACGAAGGCCAGGAAGTCATCCACGATATCGCCGAACAGCGGCTTGTCGGCCAGGAACTCGATGGACAGGCCGTGGACGCGCTGCGCTTCCTCCGGCATGTCGCGCTCGGGGTTGCAGTACTTGTGGAAGTGGGCGCCGGTGGCGACGTGGTTGATCAGCTCGACACAGCCGATTTCCACCAGCCGGTGGCCTTCCGAGGGTTCGAAGCCGGTCGTTTCGGTATCGAGAACAATCTCGCGCATGGC
Source organism: Caenispirillum bisanense (assembly GCF_039523075.1). NCBI lineage: Bacteria > Pseudomonadati > Pseudomonadota > Alphaproteobacteria > Rhodospirillales > Novispirillaceae > Caenispirillum > Caenispirillum bisanense. The sequence continues at coordinate 38,010 of NZ_BAAAEP010000004.1, read as the reverse complement.
TCACTCGGGGTTGCGGCGGCGGCGGCCGGGGGAACGGCGGGGCAGGCGGCCCGCCCGCAGGTCGCGCACGATGCCGGCCAGGGCGCGGCGCGTCAAGGCACGGCCGAGGCCGGTCGGCACCACCCAGTCGGCGCGGCGGCGCTTTTCCGCGTCCGGCATCTGGCGCGCCAGGATAGCCTGGAACTTGGCCTCCGTCATGCCCGGGCGTGCCAGCACCCGCAGCCGCTGCAGGAACAGCGGCGCCGACAGCACGGCGACGGCATGGCAGCGGGCCTCGCCGCCGGTCTCGAACAGCAGCGGCACGTCCAGCGCCACCAGCGGTACCCGCGCCAGGCGCTGACGCTTCAGGAACTCCGCCTCCGCCGCCCGCACCAGCGGGTGGACGATGGCCTCCAGCCGGCGGAAGGCGGCGTCGTTGCCGACCACCGCCTGCGACAGCCGGGCGCGGTCGATGGCGCCGTCCACCGCCGCGCCGGGAAAGGCCGCCGCCACCGGCGCCACCGCCGCGCCGCCGCGGGCGAACAGGCGATGGACGGTGGCATCGGCGTCATGCACCGGCACCCCCAGGCGCACCAGCATGCGGTGGGCGGTGGTCTTGCCCATGGCGATGGAGCCGGTGAGCCCCAGGATGATCATGCCGGCGCATCCCCCAGCACCACGGCGCGCAGCTCCGCCGTCACCTCCGGGCGGATGCCGAACCAGTACTCGAACCCCGGCCGCCCCTGGTGCAGCAGCATCCCCAGGCCATCCACCACCGCATGGCCGCGCGCCTGCGCCCGCAGCAGCAGGTCGGTCATCAGCGGCGCATAGACGATGTCGGTCACCAGGGCGGCGGCGGGCAGGGGGTCGAGGGCGATGTCCAGCGGCGGGGCCCCGGTCATGCCGAGGGTGGTGGTATTGACCAGCAGCCCGGCGCCGGCGAGGGCGGCGCTGCGCTCCTCCCACGCCACCACCTCGATGGCGCCGCCCAGGTCGGCGGCCAGGTCCGCCGCCCGCTCGCGGGTGCGGTTGGTCAGGCGCACCTGCGGGCAGCCGGCATCCAGAAGGGCCGCGACGATGGCCCGCGCCGCGCCGCCGGCCCCCAACACCACCGCCGGGCCGGCATCGGCCCGCCAACCGGGGCAGCCGGCGCGCAGGTTCTCCAGAAAGCCGAAGCCGTCGGTATTGTCGCCGAACAGGCTGCCGTCGGGGCGGCAGACCAGGGTGTTGACCGCCCCCACCCGACGGGCGAGCGGCGTCGCCTCGTCACAGGCGGCCAGCGCCGCTTCCTTGTGCGGCACGGTGATGTTGGCGCCGGCGAAGCCCAGCTTGGGCAGCGCCCGCACGGCGGCGGTGAAATCCTCCGGCCGCACCGGCAGCGGTACATAGGCGCCGTCGATGCCGTAGTGCCGCAGCCAGAACCCATGCAGGCGCGGCGACCGCGAATGCGACACCGGCCACCCCATCACCCCGGCGACCCGCGCCTTCCCCGACACCATCATGGCGTCACCACCCCGTGATTGCGGACGAAATCCAACAGCGGCAGCAGCGGCATGCCGAGGATGGTGAAATAATCCCCCTGCACGCGGCTGAACAGCTGCGCCCCCAGCCCCTCCAGCTGATAGGCGCCGACCGAATGCAGCACCGCCTCGCCGGCGCGGTCCAGGTACTCGTCCAGGAACGCCTCGGTGAACGGCCGCATGGTCAGTTTGGCGCGGTCGACGTGGTGCCACAGCCGTTCGCCGTCGCGCATGACCACAGCGCAGGAGATCAGCTCGTGGGTGCGACCGCGCAGGGCCAGCAGCTGCTCGCGGGCGCCGGCGCGGTCGGCCGGCTTGTCGAACCAGCGGCCGTCGCAGGCGAGCATCTGATCGCAGCCGACCACCAGGAACCCCGGATAGCGCGGGCTGATGCGGCTGGCCTTCAATTCCGCCAGGGCCTCGGCCACGTCGCCCGGCGGTGCGCCTTCGGCTCGCATGGCGGCCTTGATGCCGTCTTCATCGACGCGCGGCACATCCACCGCAAAGGGCACGCCGGCATTGGCCAGCATGGCCTGCCGGGTGCGGCTGCCGGAGGCGAGGATCAACTCGGCCATGACGCTCCATCCATGACTGTGGGTGGGGCAGAATAGCCGCCCCGCCCGCCCCGGAAAAGGGCGGCGACGTCAGCTGCCGCCGCCGGTCAGCTTGGCCTGGCGGTTGCGGTGCAGCTGCACGATGGTCGCCGCCGTCTCCTCGATGGAGCGGCGGGTGACGTCGATCACCGGCCAGCCGTGGCGGGTGAACATGCGGCGGGCTTCCTGCACTTCCTCCCGCACCCGTTCCAGGTCGGCGTATTCGGCGTTGGCGGCGTCGTTCATCACCCGCAGGCGGGTGCGGCGGATGTCGGCCAGGCTGCGCGGGTCGCGAGTAAGCGCCACCTTCAGCGGCCGCGGACAGGCCAGCACCTCCGGCGGGATGCCGATGCCCGGCACCATGGGCACGTTGGCCGCCTTCAGGCCGCGGTTGGCGAGGTACATGCAGGTCGGCGTCTTGGACGTGCGCGACACCCCCATGATGATGACGTCGGCATCGCCCAACCGGTCCATGCCCTGGCCGTCGTCCAGTTCAATGGCGAAGTGCATGGCGTCGATGCGGCGGAAGTAATCGGCGTCGGGCAGGTGCTGGCGGCCGGGCTGGCGCCCCATCTCCACTTGCAGGTAGGCGCCGAGCGTCTGCATCACCGGGTCGAGCACCGGGATGAACGGCACGTCCGCCTCGCGGCAGCCCTGTTCGAGCAGGGAGCGGATCTCCGGGTCGACCACGGTGCACAGGATCACCCCCGGCTGTTCCCGCACGCCCTCGATCACCCGCATGGCCTGGCCGCGGGTGCGCACCAGCCACCACAGATGCTGTTCGGTGTGGACGTCGGGCAGCTGCACCAGGCAGGCGCGGGCGATGGCGCTGACCGTCTCGCCGCTGGAATCGGACACCAGGTGAAGATGGAAGGTGCGGGTGGGCACAGGGCGCCTCCGGGAGTGGTCGAAGCCGACTCGCAGCCTGTGGATAAAGCTGGGGAGTCGGGGATAAGCGGGGGCCTCGCCGGCCGCCCGCCAATTCCTCCCCCGCTTGGGCAAAAGCCGCCCGGAGGGAGGTGAGTCTGTGCACGCCGTCGGCGGTGTCAGCGGGTGAGTCGGGGAGAACCGCCCCTGCGGGTTAAGTTATCCACATTATCCCCAGACTTCTCCACCGCGCCTGCGACTCGGCAGTTCCTGGCGACAGTGTGGCGGCTCGTCCCGTCCGGGTCCACAGTTTCACGTGAAACACGCCGGCGGCGCCCGAGTCGCTGTGGACAATCGTGTGGACGGCGAGTCGTCCCCGGGATTCACAGGCCCTACATCCAACCACAACCCTTTTCCTAAAACCCCTCCCTCTGTTATGAGGGACCGGGGACAACCACCCGAGATCCCGAGATCGCCATGGCCACCACCTCCGAAAAGCGGTTCCTGCGCGCCCTGAACGGCGAGACGCTGACGCCGCCGCCCTTCTGGCTCATGCGCCAGGCCGGCCGCTACCTGCCGGAATACCGAGCCACCCGGGCCGAAGCCGGCGATTTCCTGTCGCTGTGCTACACGCCCGACTTCGCCGTCGAGGTGACGCTGCAGCCGCTGCGCCGCTACGGCTTCGACGCCGCCATCCTGTTTTCCGACATCCTGGTCATCCCGGATGCCCTCGGGCAGGCGGTGCGCTTCGTGAAGGGGGAAGGGCCGCAGCTCGATCCCCTGCGGTCGGCCGCTGATCTGTCGCGACTGGAGCGGGATCGCGTCCTCGGACACCTCGCGCCCGTGTTCGAGACCGTGTCGAGGCTATCAAGGGAGATCCCGCAGACGACCGCGCTCATCGGGTTCTGCGGCGCACCCTGGACGGTTGCCACCTACATGGTGGAAGGACACGGCTCCAAGGACTATGCCGCCACCAAGAAGTGGGCCTACGGCGACCCGGAGGGCTTCGACCGTCTCATCGGCCTGCTGGTGGACGTGACCACTGACTACCTCATCGCCCAGGTGGATGCCGGCGCCGAGGCGCTGCAGATCTTCGACAGCTGGGCCGGCGTGCTGCCGGAAGTGGCCTTCGAGCGCTGGGTCACCCGCCCCATCGGCGAGATCACCCGCCGCGTCAAGGCGGCGCGGCCGGGGGTGCCGGTGATCGGCTTCCCGCGCGGGGCCGGGCTGCTCTATGCCGACTTCATCGACCGCACCGGCGTCGATGCCGTATCGCTGGACACCACCATGCCGCTGGAATGGGCCCGCGACACCCTGCAGACCCGCTGCACCGTGCAGGGCAACCTGGACCCCATCCTGCTGGTCACCGGCGGCCAGGCGATGAATGACGGAATCGACCGCATCCTTGAAATCCTCGGACGCGGACCTTTCGTATTCAATCTCGGCCACGGTATCGTTCCGGAGACCCCGCCGGAGCATGTGGCCCAGCTTGCCGACCGTATTCGCTCCTTCCAGGGCTGACCCGTTCCGGGTTGGCCCCTCCCGCCGCCGGACCCGGACCTGATGACCAAGATCGCCGTCGTTCTGTTCAACCTGGGCGGGCCGGACAGCCTGGAGGCCGTCCGCCCGTTCCTGTTCAACCTGTTCAACGACCCTGCCATCATCGGCGCGCCGACGCCGGTGCGCTGGGCGCTGGCGCAATTCATCAGCCGCCGGCGGGCGCCGGTGGCGCGGGAGATCTACGAGAAGCTCGGCGGCCGCTCCCCCCTGCTGCCCCACACCCAGGACCAGGCGCGGGCGCTGGAAGCGGCGCTGGCCGGCGAGGGGGTGGAGGCGCGCGCCTTCATCGCCATGCGATACTGGCACCCCTTCACCGCCGATGTGGTTGCCGAGGTGAAACGGTTCGGCCCCGACCGCATCGTGCTGCTGCCGCTCTATCCGCAGTACTCGCGCACCACCTCGGGCAGTTCGATCAGGCACTGGCATCACCACGCCGCTGCGGCGGGGCTGGATGCGCCCACCACCACCGTCTGCTGCTACCCCACCGAGCCGGGCTTCGTGCGCGCCCAGGCGGCCCTGGTGGCCGCGGAGCTGGATGCCCTGGAGGCGGAGCGGGGCGACCATCCGCCGCCGCGGGTGCTGTTCTCCGCCCACGGGCTGCCGAAGAAGGTGATCGCCGGCGGCGACCCGTATCAATGGCAGGTGGAGCAGTCGGCGGCCGCCGTGGCGGCGGCGCTCGACCGGCCCGGCCTGGACTGGCGCGTCACCTACCAGAGCCGCGTCGGGCCGCTGGAATGGATCGGCCCGGCCACCGACAGCGAGATCGAGGCCGCCGGCCGCGAGGGCAGGCCGCTGGTGGTGGTGCCCATCGCCTTCGTGTCCGAGCACTCGGAAACCCTGGTGGAGCTGGACATGGAATACGGCGAGCTGGCCCATCAGTCCGGCGTGCCGCTCTACCGCCGGGTTTCGACCGTCCTGTCGGCGCCGGCGTTCATCGACGGTCTGGCCGGGCTGGTGCGGCGGGCCGTCGCCACCTCCGGCACCGGCCCGGTGAGCGAGCGCGGCGGCCGCCTGTGCCCCGGCACCTGCGGCCAGTGCCCCACCACAGCCTGAGGAGCCCGCCATGCCGCTGGATTTCGCCAGCCCGCTCTACAACACCATCAAGACCCTGCACGTCCTCGCCATCATCACCTGGATGGCGGCGCTGTTCTACCTGCCGCGGCTGTTCGTCTACCACGCCATGGAAGAGAAGGGCTCGCCGACGTCGGAACGGTTCAAGGTGATGGAGCGCAAGCTGCAGCGCGGCATCATGACGCCGTCCATGATCCTGGTGTTCATCACCGGCTTCCTGCTGTTCCCCACCTGGATCAGCGACGGCTGGATGCACGCCAAGGTGCTGCTGGTCCTCGGCATGGCTGCCATGCACGGCTTCTACGCCCGCTGGCGCAAGGACTTCGAGGCCGACCGCAACCTGCGCAGCCATGTGTTCTATCGCTGGATGAACGAGGTGCCGACGGTTCTGCTTCTCGTCATCATTCCTTTGGTGATCTTCAAGCCGTTCTGACGACGATTTCGGCGGGGTTGCCACTTGGAAAGCGACCGAAAACGTACACATGGAACGAAAGCCGCGCACGAACTGTTGTCAGGCAAGGCGCCGCAAGAAGTGTTGACTTGGGCGGGCGTTTGCGTATGGTGACCGAAAATCGCGGGGCCGCCCGGTTTCCGCGCTTTTCAGCATCCCACCCGACATCGCGACGACCCCGTCCCGACAGCGGCGCGGTCGCGGCCCGAATGGCCGCGGCAACCACCTGACGCACCAGCCGCGACGGTCCTCGCCGATTCTCCCCCCGGACGCCTCCGTCCCGTTTCCTTTGCCCCTGATATCGTTGGACAGAACATGCATCTTCAGGAGCTGAAGCAGAAGTCGCCCGCCGAGCTGCTCGCCTTCGCCGAGGACCTCGAGGTCGAGAACGCCTCCTCCCTGCGCAAGCAGGACATGATGTTCGCCATTCTCAAGCAGCTGGCGGACAACGACACCCCCATCTACGGCGACGGCGTGCTGGAGATTCTGCAGGACGGGTTCGGCTTCCTGCGGGCGCCGGAGGCGAATTACCTGCCCGGCCCGGACGACATCTACGTCAGCCCGAGCCAGGTGCGCCGCTTCGGCCTGCGCACCGGCGACACGGTGGAAGGGCAGATCCGGGCGCCGAAGGACGGCGAGCGCTATTTCGCGCTGCTGAAGGTCAACAAGATCAACTTCGAGGAACCGGAGGCGGTGCGTCATCGCATCAACTTCGACAACCTCACGCCGCTCTACCCCAACGAAAAGCTGACGCTGGAAATCGACGATCCGACGCGCAAGGACTATACCTGCCGCGTCATCGATCTCGTCGCCCCGCTGGGCAAGGGGCAGCGCGCCCTGCTGGTGGCGCCGCCGCGCACCGGCAAGACCGTGATGCTGCAGAACCTGGCCCACGCCATCGCCACCAACCACCCGGAGGTCTACCTCATCGTGCTGCTCATCGACGAGCGGCCGGAGGAAGTGACCGACATGGCGCGCAGCGTGAAGGGCGAAGTGGTCTCCTCCACCTTCGACGAGCCAGCCGCCCGCCACGTCCAGGTCACCGAGATGGTGCTGGAAAAGGCCAAGCGCCTGGTCGAGCACAAGCGCGACGTCGTGATCCTGCTCGACTCCATCACCCGCCTGGCGCGCGCCTACAACACGGTGGTGCCGTCGTCGGGCAAGGTGCTGACCGGCGGTGTGGATGCCAACGCCCTGCAGCGCCCCAAGCGCTTCTTCGGCGCCGCCCGCAACATCGAGGAAGGCGGCTCGCTGACCATCATCGGCACGGCGCTGATCGAAACCGGCAGCCGCATGGACGAAGTGATCTTCGAAGAGTTCAAGGGCACCGGTAACTCTGAAATCGTCATGGACCGGAAGCTGTCGGACAAGCGCATCTTCCCGGCCATCAACATCACCGCCTCCGGCACCCGCAAGGAAGAGCTGCTGGTCGACCGCGGCACGCTGTCGAAGATGTGGGTTCTGCGCCGCATCCTGTCGCCCATGGGCACGCAGGACGCCATGGAATTCCTGGTCTCCAAGATCAAGGAAACCAAGAACAACGGCGACTTCTTCGACAGCATGAACACCTGATCCGCGCGAGCAGGTGGAACGACAAAAAGGCCCGCGACGGGGTTCCCTCGCGGGCCTTTCCTTTGCCGGTGCGGCAGGGGGTCAGTGGTGGGTGTGGCCGGCGTGGCCCGACGGTGCCGCCGGGGCGCCGTGACCGCCATGGCTGCCATGACCACCATGGCCACCGTGACTGCCCATGGGCATGCCGTGGACCATGCCAGGGTCCAGCGGGATGGCCTCGGCGTCGCCGGGGTAGCGGGCGATGAGCGACTCCAGCCAGGCGATTTCGTAGGACTGGTCCTGGATGATGTCCAGGTTCAGCAGCCGCAGCACGCCGTTGCGGGCGGCGGGATCGGCGTTGTAGCCGGCCGCCATCTCCAGCGCGCCCTGGTGATGGGCGATCATCGCCTTGGCCCACTGCACGTCGTACTCGCTGACCGGCGCCCGCGCGGCGGCGCGCACGGCGGGGGGCGGCGAGGGCAGGTAGTTCAGGCGGTGCCGCAGATCCTCCCGCGCCACCGGACGCAGCGCCAGCGATCCCACCAGCGGCCGCGGCGGCGTTTCCACCTGTGCCCGCACGTCGTCCAGCAGGGCGATCTCGAATTCCTGGTTGGCGATGATGGCGCGGGACAGGGCCCGCAGCGCCGGGTGGCTGCCCTTCTCCAGATATTCCTGCGACATGGTAAGGGCGCCGGCATGATGCTCCCGCATGCCCGACACATACTCCAGGTCGGCGGCGATCACCGCCGGGTCGACCATGCCGCCGGGCGCCCGCACCACCTCGTAGACCGTCATGGCATAGGGCGGGTGGGCGCCGGTATCCTTGGCAGCGGCCGGGGCAGCGAGGGCGACGGCCGTCGCGGCGGCCAGGGCAACAACGGCGGAGAGGCGGGGGATCAGGCTGGACATGGCATACTCCCGGCAGACAAGCGATCAGGGTTGCAAGATGGTGGTTCCTGCCGCTGGAAGGTCAAGCCGGCGCCCAAAGAAAAAGCGCCGGCAGGAGACCCCGCCGGCGCCGTCGTGTTTCACGTGAAACAGACGATCAGGGCTTCAGCACCGTCGATCCGACGATCTTGCGGCCCTCCAGGTCGGTGTGAGCCTTCACCGCGTCGGTGAGGGCATATTCCACCGCCGGCTCGATGGTCACCGCGCCCTTGGCGATGACGTCGAACACGCTGGTGGCCGTCTCCACCAGTTCGGCCCGCGTGCTGGTGTAGCTGTTGAGGGTGGGGCGGGTGAGGTACAGCGACCCCTTGGCCGACAGGATGCCCGGCGCGAAGGAGTCGACGGCACCCGAGGCATTGCCGAAGCTGACCATCAGGCCCCGCAGGCCGAGGCAGTCCAGCGAGCCCTCCCACGTCGCCTTGCCGACGCCGTCATAGACCACCGGCACGCCCTTGCCGTCGGTGATCTCCTTCACGCGGCTGACGAAGTTTTCCGTCGAGTAGTTGATGACGTGGTCGGCGCCCAGCTTGCGCGCCACCTCTGCCTTCTGCTCGCTGCCGACGGTGGCGATGACGGTGGCGCCCAGGTGCTTCAGCCACTGCACCGCGATCTGACCCAGGCCACCGGCGGCGGCATGGAACAGCACCGTGTCGCCCGGCTTGACGGCATAGGTGCGGTGGATGAGGTATTGCACCGTCATCGCCCGCAGCATGTGGCCGCCGATCTGGTCGTCGCGGACGCCGTCCGGCAGGCGGATGAGCTTCTCGGCCGGGATGAGCCGCACGTCGGCATAGCCGCCGATGGGGCCGGTGGCGTAGCAGACGCGGTCGCCTTCCTTGAGGTCGGTGACGCCGGGGCCGCAGGCCTCCACCACGCCGAGACCCTCAAGCCCGAGGCCGGAGGGCAGCGGCACCGGGTAAAGGCCGCTGCGGTGATAGGTGTCGATGTAGTTCACGCCGCAATGGCTCTGGCGCAGGCGCACCTCGCCGGGGCCGGGGTCGCCGACCTCGGCCTGCACGACGCGCATCACCTCCGGTCCGCCGGTCTGTTCCATGCGAATGACAGTGGCCACTGGGTCCTCCACGGGTTCTGTTCTGGGTAATTGGTCGGTCTCAGACCAAGCCGGGCGTCAGGGCGCCTTCCAGCGCCAGCAGTCGCTTCTTGGTGTCCAGCCCCTCCAGCCCCGAATAGCCGCCGAGGCGGCCGCCGGTGCCGACGATGCGATGGCAGGGGATGAGGATGGGCAAGGGGTTGCGGCCGCAGGCGGTGCCGATGGCGCGCGGCGACGAGTTCAGTTCCGCCGCCACATCGCCATAGGTGCGCACCTGGCCGAAGGGGATCGCCTGCATCACCGCCCACACCTTGCGCTGGAAGGCGGTGCCGCCGGCGGGGTCGAGCGGCAGGTCGAAGTCTTCGCGGTCGCCGGCGAAGTAATCCTCGATCTGGCGGCGCGCTTCGGCCAGCAGCGGCGTTTCATCGTGGTCTTCCACCCAGCCCCATTCCAGCGCCACGATGCGGTCGTCGAAGGCGAACAGGGTCAGGTCGCCGACCGGCGAATGCAGGGAGATCTGGGCCATGGCAGGCGGGCTCCGGTGAGGGGCGGGAGAAGCGGAGCCGGAAGGTTACCGCGCCGCCAGTTGCGCGCGCAATTCCTCTGCGTCGGTCAGCGGCGCCGAGCATACCGGGCCGCGACAGATATAGGCCGCCGGCGCTCCCTCCACCCGGCCTTTACCGTGGGCGGGATGCTCCGCCGGCAGGGAGGTGGCGGCGTCGATGCGGGTCAGCACCAGGGTCGGTACCGGCGACTCCGCCACGGCCCGCACCAGCGGCGCGGCGGCGGCGGCATCGCCGACGATCACCACCTGCACCGCCGCCTCCAGCGTCTCGAAACCGGCGAGCAGGGTGGCGGAGTGGGGGTAGAGGTTCAGTGACACCGGCTCGAACGCCTGGATGAGGCGCAAGGCGCGGTCGCGATAGGCGGCATCGCCGGTCAGGTGCCACAGGGTCGCCAGCGCGATGGCCATCAGCCCGTTGCCGGAGGGGGTGGCATTGTCCTGCACCGACTTGGTGCGCAGGATCAGGTCCGTCGCATAGCGGCTGGTGAGGAAGTAGCCGCCGTCCGCCGCATCGGCATAGTCCTCGTCCAGCACCCGCACCCAGCTGCGGGCGTGGCCGAGGAAGGCGGGCTCCGCCGTCACCTGGTGCAGCGTCAGGGCGGCACGGATCATGGCGGCGTAATCGTCCAGCATGGCCACCGGCTGCAGCCGTCCCTTGCGGTAGCTGTGGCCGAGGCGGCCGCCGGGCCGGGTCATGGTGTCGCGGATGGCGTCGTAGGCGCTGCGGGCGAGGTCGATCCAGTCCAGCCGGTCGAACACGAAGCCGGCGCGGGCGACGGCGTGGATCATCAGCCCGTTCCAGTCGGCCAGCACCTTGTCGTCGCGACCCGGCGCCACACGGCGGTCGCGGGCCCGCAGCAGCAGCGCCCGGCCACGGGCCAGCCGCCGCTCGATGGCCGGATCGTCGTCCAGGTGGGAATGGTTGCGGTGGAGGATGGTGCGGCCTTCCCAGTTGCCCTCCGGCCGCACGTCGTAGCCTTCCTTGAACAGCGCCAGCGTCTCGGCATCGTCGCCCAGCAGGCGGTCGATTTCCTCTTCCGCCCAGACGTAGTAGCGGCCTTCCTCGCCCTCGCTGTCGGCGTCCAGGGTGGCGGCGAAGGCGCCGGTTTCGGCGATCATCTCCCGCTCCAGCCACTCCACCGTTTCCTCGATGCGCGTCTTCAGCAACGGGCTGCGGGTGGCCTGCCAGGCGCTGGTCATGAGGTCGATGAGCTGGGCGTTGTCGTAGAGCATCTTTTCAAAGTGCGGCACCAGCCATTCCGCATCGGTGGAATAGCGCGCGAAGCCGCCGCCCAGATGATCGTAGATGCCGCCCTGGCACATGCGGTCGAGCGTCAGCAGCACGGCGTCGCGCAGTTCCTGCCGGCCGGTCCGGCGCCACGCCCGCCACAGGGAGTCGAAGGCGAAGACCACCGGGAACTTGGGCGCCCCGCGCAGGCCGCCCCAATCCGGGTCCACATGGGCGGCCAGCGCCCCGGCGGCCTGGTCGAGCAGCGGCAGGGTGAGGCTCGCCGGCCCGTCGGACGACTGCGGCAGGTGCATGTTCTGGCGCAGGGCGTCCACCAGCAGGCCGGTGTTGTGGCGCACCTTGTCGGGCGCCGTGCGGTAGGTCTCGCTGATCTGCCGCAGCACGCTGACGAAATCCGGCCGACCCCAGCGGGCGGTATCGGGGAAATAGGTGCCGCCCCAGAAGGGCTCGCCGTCGGGGGTGAGGAACATGGTCAGCGGCCAGCCGCCGTGCTGGCCCATCAGCTGCAGCGCCGTCTGATACAGGGCGTCGACGTCTGGCCGTTCCTCGCGGTCGACCTTGATGTTGACGAACAGCTGGTTCATCACCGCCGCGGTGTCTTCATCCTCGAAGCTTTCGTGGGCCATGACGTGGCACCAATGGCAGGCGGCATAGCCCACCGACAGCAGCACCGGCTTGTCCTGCGCCTTTGCTTCCGCCAGCGCCTCCGCCCCCCACGGCCGCCAGTGCACCGGGTTGTCGGCGTGCTGCAGAAGGTAGGGGCTGGTCTCGTGGCGGAGCAGGTTCACGGCGCGGTCCTCCGGGGCGGAAACGGGCAGATCGTCAGGGGGTCCTGGCGGGGAAACGTTGCGCCAGCGGTGCCGGTGCCTTACTTTGTGTTGCCATGCCGCCGTTGCAACCGGACGTGGGAGAGGAAGCCCATGAAGATCACCGTCGATGTCGATTGCACGCCGGAAGAGGCGCGCAGCTTCCTCGGCCTGCCGGACGTGAAGCCCATGCAGGACGCCATGCTGCAGGAGATCCAGCACCGCATGATGCAGAACCTGCAGGCGATGGAGCCGGAAGCCCTGTTCCGCACCTGGCTGCCGGCCAGCGTGCAGGGGTTCGAGCAGATGCAGAAGTTCTTCTGGTCGCAGCTCAACCGGTCCGCCGGCGGCGGCAGTTCGTCTTCCGACAAGTAGGGAGCCCGCTTTGTCCGCCGACCCCGCGCCGTACTACCGCGCCCATGTGTTCGCCTGCACCAACATCCGGCCGGAAGGCCACCCGCGCGGTTCCTGCGGCCGCCTGGGGGCGGAAAAGCTGCGCAACTACATGAAGGCGCGGGCCAAGGAACTGAAGATCGACGGCATCCGCGTGAACACCGCCGGTTGCCTCGACCGCTGCGAACTGGGGCCGGTGATCGTCCTCTACCCCGAAGGTGTGTGGTACGCGGTGCGCACCACGGCGGACATCGACGAGATCCTGGAAACCCACCTGCTCGCCGGCGGCCGTGTGGAGCGCCTGATGCTGCGCCCGGAAGACAAGGACCGCACCGACATCGCCGCCCGCGTGGGCGAGGCGGCGGAGTAGGAGAGGGCGGGTTTTAACCACCAAGGCACCAAGACACCAAGGGGGTGGGGCCTGGTGACCAACGCCGGCGGCCAGCACGAAAATGAAACTGCGGCCTGCGGCCGCACCTAGTCACCAAACGGCCGCCCCTGGTGCGACGGCGGGACAGGCGCCGGCAGATCAACCGGCACGACTCCTTGGTGTCTTGGTGCCTTGGTGGTTCAAAAGCTCAGACGCAGAAGCAGGACGATGACCCCCGACACCATCTTCGCCCCCGCCACGGCCCCTGGTCGGGCGGGTGTGGCTATTGTCCGGATTTCCGGGCCGCAGGCCGATGCCGCGCTGTCCGCCCTCACCGCCGGCGCGCCGCTGCCGGCGCCGCGGCGGGCCGGGCGGGTGAAGGTGTGCGATGGCGATGGCGAGCCGGTGGACGATGGCCTCGTCCTGCGCTTCCCCGGTCCCGCCAGCTTCACCGGCGAGGACGTGGTGGAACTGCACCTGCACGGCAGCCGGGCGGTGCTGGATGCGGTGATGGCGCTGCTGGCGGCGCAGGAGGGCCTGCGGGTGGCGGAGCCGGGCGAGTTCACCCGCCGCGCCTTCGAAAACGGCAAGATGGACCTCACCCAGGCGGAAGCCCTGGCCGACCTGATCGACGCCGAGACCGCCGCCCAGCGCCGCCAGGCCCTGCGGCAGATGGACGGCGCGCTTGCCCGCCTGATCGAGGACTGGCGGGGCCGGCTGGTGAAGGCGCTCGGCCACTTCGAAGCCTTCATCGACTTCCCCGACGAAGACCTGCCGCCGGAGGCCGAAGGCGCCATCTGGGGAGCGGTGGAGGCCCTGGTGGCGGAAATGACCGCCCACCTCGACGACGGCCGGCGCGGAGAGCGGTTGCGCGATGGCTTTCACATCGCCATCATCGGGCCGCCCAACGCCGGCAAGTCGAGCCTGCTCAACGCCCTGGCGCGGCGGGAGGCGGCCATCGTGTCGGACATCGCCGGCACCACCCGCGACGTGGTCGACGTTCACCTCGACCTGGGCGGTTATGCCGTTGTGCTGGCCGATACCGCCGGCCTGCGCGACGCGGCGGAGGCCATCGAGTCCGAGGGTATCCGCCGGGCGCGGGCACGGGCCGAACAGGCCGACCTGCGGCTGGCGGTGTTCGACGGCGTAACGTGGCCGCAGTTGGATGCCCACACCCTGTCGCTGGTTGACGACGCCACCCTGGTGGTGGTCAACAAGGCGGATCTGGCGACGGTGCCCGATGATCCGGTGGTGGCCGGGCGAGCCGGCCTCGCCTTGTCGGTGCGGTCCGGTCAGGGGATGGAGCGGCTGCTGGCCCGGCTGGGCGAGGAGGTCGGCGCCCGCCTCGCCGGCGGCAGCGGGGCACCGGCGCTGACGCGGGAACGGCATCGCCGGGCGTTGACCGAGTGCGTGGACGCCCTGCGTCGGGCGCGGGCGGCGGCGCTGCCGGAACTGGCGGGCGAAGACCTGCGGCTGGCGGCGCGGGCGCTTGGCCGCATCACCGGGCGGGTCGAGGTAGACGAGCTTCTCGACGTCATCTTTCGTGATTTCTGTATCGGCAAGTGATGAGCATGACAGAGCGCTATGACGTGATCGTGGTGGGCGGCGGCCATGCCGGCACCGAGGCAGCGGCGGCGGCGGCCCGCATGGGCGCGGCCACCCTGCTGCTGACCCACAAGGTGGAAACCATCGGCGAGATGTCGTGCAACCCGGCCATCGGCGGCTTGGCCAAGGGGCATCTGGTGCGCGAGGTGGATGCGCTGGATGGCATCATGGGCCGCGCCATCGACCGCGGCGGCATCCAGTTCCGCATGCTCAACCGCAGCAAGGGGCCGGCGGTGCGGGGCCCGCGCGCCCAGGCCGACCGCAAGCTCTATCGCCAGGCGGTGCAGGATCTGTTGGCGGAAACGGCCAACCTCACCATCGCAGCCGGGGCGGTGGAAGACCTGGAACTGGATGTCGGCGGCCAGGTGACGGCGGTGCTCACCGGCGACGGCCGGCGCATTGCGTGCGGCGCCGTGGTGCTGACAACCGGCACCTTCCTGCGCGGCATGATCCACTGCGGCGAGGTGCAGACCCCCGCCGGCCGGGTGGGCGAGGCGCCGGCGCTCGGCCTGTCGCAGACACTCGGCCGCGTCGGCCTGGCGCTCGGGCGGCTGAAGACCGGCACGCCGGCGCGGCTCGACGGCCGCACCATCGATTGGGAGGGCCTGGAAAGCCAGCCGGGGGACGAGCCGCCGCTGCCGTTCTCCTACCTCACCGCCGCCATCACCCAGCCGCAGGTGGCCTGCGGCGTCACCTATACCAGTGCAGCGGTACACGACATCATCCGCGCCAACCTGCACCGGGCGCCCATGTACTCCGGGCAGATCCAGAGCATCGGGCCGCGCTACTGCCCCTCCATCGAAGACAAGGTGGTCCGCTTCGGCGACCGCGACCGGCACCAGATTTTCCTGGAGCCGGAGGGCTACGACGACCCAACCGTCTACCCCAACGGCATCTCCACCAGCCTGCCGGAGGACGTGCAGCGGCAGATGATCGCCCTCATCCCCGGCCTGGAGAAGGCGGTGATGATCCGCCCCGGCTACGCCATCGAATACGATTTCGTCGATCCGCGCGAGCTGCGGCCGAGCCTGGAGGTCCGCAAGGTGCCGGGCCTGTTCCTGGCCGGGCAGATCAACGGCACCACCGGGTATGAGGAAGCGGCGGGGCAGGGGCTCATCGCCGGCCTGAACGCGGCCCGGCTGGTGAGCGGCTCCCCCGCCTGGACGCCCGACCGCGCCGACGGCTACCTGGGGGTGATGATCGACGACCTGGTGACCCTGGGCACGCAGGAGCCCTACCGCATGTTCACCAGCCGGGCGGAATACCGCCTGCTGCTGCGCGCCGATAATGCCGACCTGCGCCTCACCGGGCGGGGGATCGAGCTTGGCTGCGTCGGCAGCACCCGCGCCGCCGCCTTCGGGGAGAAGAAGGCGCTGCTGGACGCGGGCCGGGCGCGGCTTCAGGCCCTGGCGCTGACCCCGCGGGAACTGAACGACCGCGGCCTCAAGGTCAACCAGGATGGCGTCCGCCGCACCGGCATGGACCTGCTCGGCTACCCCGAGGTGGACATGGCCCGCCTGCGCAGCCTGTGGCCGGAGCTGGCGGACCTGCGCCCCGACGTGGCGGAACAGCTGGAGATCGAAGGCCACTACGCCGGTTATCTGGCGCGGCAGGAAGCGGACATCCGCGCCTTCCGCCGCGACGAGGCGCTGGCGCTGCCCGATGACCTGGACTACGCCACCGTCGGCAGCCTGTCAGCGGAAATCCGGCTGAAGCTGGCGCAGGCGCGTCCGGCGACTCTGGGGGCGGCAGCGCGCATTCCTGGTGTTACTCCGGCGGCCATCACCGCGCTTTTGGGGCATGTGAAGCGCTCCCAACGCGACGAGGTTGTAGCCGAAGCCGGCTGAGAGGGGTATAAGGGGCTCCCGCTGTTTCACGTGAAACACAGGACCCCATGCCTCCTCCCCCTATGACCCCCGAGCAGTTCCAGGCCGAGACCGGTGTTTCACGTGAAACACTGGACCGCCTGAGGCTCTATGCCGATCTGCTGGAAAAGTGGCAGCAGCGCATCAATCTGGTCGGCCCGGCGACGCTGCCCGACCTGTGGCGCCGCCACATGCTCGATTCGGCACAGCTGTGGCCGCTGCTGCCGCCCGAGGTGCCGCGCCTCATCGACATCGGCTCCGGCGCCGGTTTCCCCGGCCTGGTGCTGGCGATCCTGGGCGTGCCGGAGGTCCACCTGATCGAGTCGGACCAGCGCAAGGGCGCCTTCCTGCGCGAAGTCGCCCGCCAGACCGGCGCCACCGTCACCGTTCACAGCGCCCGAATCGAGGCCATCCGCGACCTGACGGCGCCGGTGGTCACCGCCCGCGCCCTTGCTGCGCTGCCAAAATTGCTTGATCTGGCAGTGCCTTTGCTCGCGCCGGGTGGCGTCTGCCTGTTCCTGAAGGGCCAAAATATAGTGGAGGAATTGACCTCCGCCCGCAAAACCTGGATATTCGACGAAGACCGGACCCCCAGCCGCTCCGATTCCACCGGACTTGTGCTGCGCGTGCGAGAGGTACGCCCCAAATGACCCACCCGTCCCCGACCCGCCGTCCCCGCGTCATGGCCATTGCCAACCAGAAGGGCGGCGTCGGCAAGACCACCACCGCCATCAATCTGGCCACGGCCATGGCTGCCGTGCGCAAGAAGGTGCTGATCGTCGATCTTGACCCGCAGGGCAATGCCTCCACGGGCCTTGGCATCAACCGCTCCAACCGCAAGGTGTCCAGCTATCACGTCCTGATGGGCGAGGCGGCGCTGGACCAGGCCGTGGTGAAAAGCGATGTGCCGGGGCTTGATGTGGTGCCTTCCAGCGTCGACCTTGCAGGGGCGGAGCTGGAACTGGTGGCCGCCAACCGGCGTGAACACCGCCTGCGCGATGCCATTTCTGGCCGACTGGCCGACATGGACTACGACTATATCTATATCGACTGCCCGCCGGCGCTGGGCCTGCTGACCCTGAACGCCCTGGTGGCGGCCGACAAGGTGATGGTGCCGCTGCAATGCGAGTTCTTCGCGCTGGAGGGCGTGAGCCATCTGGTGAAGACCATCGAGCGGGTGAAGAAGGCCTTCAACCCCGACCTCGACATCCAGGGCATCGTCCTGACCATGTTCGACCGCCGCAACAACCTGTCGGATGCCGTGGCCGCCGACGTGCGCGGCTATTTCGGCGCCAAGGTGTTCGACACCGTCATCCCGCGCAACGTGCGGGTGTCGGAGGCGCCGTCGCACGGCAAGCCGGTGCTGCTCTACGACCTGCGCTCCCAGGGGGCGCAGGCCTATGTGCATCTGGCCGGGGAAGTTCTGAAGCGCGAGAAGCAGGAGATGCGGGCATGAGTGCAGCGCGACGCGGCCTGGGGCGAGGCCTTTCCGCCCTGTTCGGCGATACCGAAGCGGGTCTCGACGAAGAGGTCGCCGCCGCCGGCACCGTGGCGGGTGAGGCCGAGCAGAGCGAACGCCTGACCGCCGAACGGCTGGTGCCGGTCGGCCGCCTGCGTTCCGGCCGGTTCCAGCCGCGCAAGGAATTCGACCAGCAGGCCATCGACGACCTGGCCGAGTCGATCCGCGAAAAGGGCATCATCCAGCCCATCCTGGTGCGCGTGCACCCGGACGAGCCGGACATGTTCGAGATCATCGCCGGCGAACGCCGCTGGCGGGCGGCGCAGCAGGCGCAGCTGCACGACGTGCCGGTGCTGGTCAAGGCCTTCACCGACCGCGAGGCGCTGGAAGTGGCGCTGGTGGAAAACCTGCAGCGCCAGGATCTGACGGCGCTGGAGGAATCCGAGGGCTACCAGCGCCTGATGGATGAATTCCACCATACCCAGGAAGACCTGGCGAAGGCCGTCGGCAAGAGCCGCAGCCACGTCGCCAACATGATGCGCCTGCTCAACCTGCCCGATCCGGTCAAGGGCATGCTGCGCGAAGGCAAGCTCACCGCCGGCCACGCCCGCGCCCTGCTGAACGCCGAAGACCCGGTGGTGCTGGCGGAGCGGGTGGTGTCGCGCGGCCTCAACGTCCGCCAGACCGAAAAGCTGGCGATGACCGAGGGCAAGAAGCAGCCGCGCAAGAAGGGCGCGGCGACCGCCGCCAACGCCAACGGCCAGAAGGACTCCGACACCCTGGCGCTGGAGCGCGACCTGTCGGCCCTGCTGGGGCTGAAGGTGTCCATCGCCTTCGCCGGTCGTGGCGGCGCCCTCACCATTGAATACGACACCCTGGAACAGCTGGACGACATCCTCCACCGCCTGTCCGACGGCGCCCACAAGCTGGGGGCGGCGGAAGATCCGCTGGACGAGGATGAAGACCTCGACGCCGCCATCGCCGCCGAACTGGCGACCGCCGAGGTCGGCGAGGACGAAGACGACGAAGACAGCGGCTACATCGAGCCGGCGCTGAAGGACAGCGTGTGGGAAGGCGGCCTTGATGCCGTCGATCTGCCCGAGGCGGAAGAGGTCGAGGCCGAGGCCGAAGTCGGTGAGGCGGACGACGACGAGGACGAGGAAGAAGGCCTCCTCGATCCGGCGGCGCTGAAGGAAACCGTGTGGGAAGGCGGCCTGGATGCCGTCGATCTGCCGGAGACCGAGACGGACGCCGACGCCGATGAAGATGCGGACGTCGAGGCCGATGCCGGCGCGGCGCTCCACGTCCCCACCATCGAGGAAGCCGAGGCCGACCTCAAGCAGACCCTCCGCGACGGCGGCCTGGATGCGCTCGACTGGGACGCCGAGGACAGCCTCGGCGAGGCGGACGACGCCGACGAGGACGCCGATGTCGACTTCGATCCCGAAGCCATGAAGGCGCTGCTGCGCGAGGAAGGCCTGGATGCCCTCCACGACTCCGAAGCCGAAGGCGCCGACGCCGAGGATGACGATGACGCCGAGGATGGCGACGACCGTCCGGCGTAACCTCCGCCCGCTGATCCTGCTGCCGCTGCTGGCCGTCGTCGCGACGGCCGGCGCGGCGCAGGCGCAGGATCGCACCCAGGCGCTGGTGGGCGACCTGCGCCGCGCCATCGCCGAGGCGGAGCGTCACGGCCAGTCGCGGGAAGACCTGATCATCGTGTTGCAAGGGCTCGTCGCGCGCTACGACGAGCCCTTTGCGCATGTGGTGCTGCGCGACAGCTTTCAGGACGGCGACTTCCGCCGAGATCCGACCTGGCGGGTGCTGTCGGGCGGCTGGCAGGCGGTGGCCGGGGCGGTGGTCAGCCCGCCGGTCAGCCCGGAGCCGCCACCACCCGCCACCATGCCCGATGAAGCCCAGCTGCTGCAGGAGAAGCTGACCGCCGTCACCCGCATGGTGGAGCGTATGCGGCAGGACGGCCAACCGCCGACACCGCCGCCGGTGGCCCAGGCAACCCCGCCCACGGCCGCGGAGGCGGCGCGGCTGGCGGTGCCGGTGGCGGTGCCGCCGGTGTTCCGCCTGACGCTCGCCTTCACCCTGCGCGAAGGGGATGACCGCCAGCACGCCATCGCCGTCAGCCTGGGGGAAGGGCAGGGCGCCCGCCCGGCGGCTTATCGGCTGGCGGTGGAACGGCAGGCGGGGCGCAGCCGGGTGGTGCTGGAGCGCACCGGCGGCCTGGGCGCCGGCAGCCTCGGGGCCGCCACCCTGCCGGCCGCGCTGGCCGATGGCGCCCTCCACCGCCTGACCCTGGAACGCGGTGCCGACGGTGCGCTGCGCGTGCTGGTGGATGATCGCCCGGTGCTGGAGGCGCGCGACGGCCGCCGCCCGCCGGCGCTGCAGCAGCTGGTGCTGGAGCGTCAGGCGGGGCGGCTGGCGGTATCGCAGGTGGAGGTGAGGGCGGGGGCGGCGGTCACGCCTTGACCGCGCCGGCGCCGGTGCTTTTCGGCGCCTCGGGGTCGAGCGGCCAGCGCGGCCGCGGCTTGAAGTCGAGCGGGTCGTTCTGGCCGGCCTTCAGGCGCTCCAGCCCCGCCCAGGCGATCATCGCCGCATTGTCCGTGCACAGCCGTAACGGAGGTGCAACGAACGCCAATCCGGCTTGTGCAGCAAGGGCTTGCAGCTTGGCGCGAAGCGCCGTGTTGGCCGCCACGCCGCCGGCCACCACCAGCGCCGAGCCATTGAACCCGGCCACCGCCCGCTTCACCCGGTCGGCGATGGAGTCCACCACCGCCGCCTGAAAGCCGGCCGCCAGGTCGGCCTTGTCCTGCGCCGTCAGCGGCCCGGGCGGCAGGCGTTCCACCATCTGGCGCACCGCCGTCTTGAGGCCGGAGAACGAGAAGTCGCAGCCCGGCCGGCCCTTCATCGGGCGGGGGAAGGGGAAGCGGCGCGGGTCGCCGGCTTCCGCCGCCCGCTGCACCGCCGGCCCGCCGGGGTAGCCGAGGCCGAGCATCTTCGCCACCTTGTCGAAGGCTTCGCCGGCGGCATCGTCGATGGTGGTGCCGAGGCGGCGGTACCGCCCCACCCCCTCCACCGCCAGGATCTGGCAATGGCCGCCGGAGACCAGCAGCAGCAGGTAGGGGAAGGCGACGCCGTCGGTCAGGCGGGCGGTGAGGGCGTGGCCCTCCAGGTGGTTCACGGCCAGGAAGGGCTTGTCGTGGACGGCGGCGATGGTCTTGGCGGTCATCACCCCGACGATGACGCCGCCGATCAGCCCCGGCCCGGCGGTCGCCGCCACGCCATCCAGCGCGTCGAAGCCGATATTGGCGCGCGTCATGGCCTCGGCCACCAGGCGGTCGATATGATCCAGGTGGCTGCGGGCGGCGATTTCGGGCACCACGCCGCCATAGGGGCGATGCTCCTCGAACTGCGAGAGCACCACCTCCGACAGGATGCGGCCGGAGTCGTCCACCACGGCGGCGGCCGTCTCGTCGCAGCTGGTTTCAATGCCGAGTACGATCATGCCCGCCTATTTATCCCTTTTCACCATCCGGGTCAGCCCTTACAAACCATAACCATGACCGATATGCAGAAGATTCGTATCGGCACGCGTGGCTCTCCGCTCGCCATGGCGCAGACCCACGAGGTGCGCGATCGCCTCCTCGCCGCCCACCCCGTGCTGGCCGCCGCTCCCGATGCCATCGAGATCGTCGTCATCCAGACCACGGGCGACGCCGTGCTCGACCGGCCGCTGGCCGAGATTGGCGGCAAGGGCCTGTTCACCAAGGAAATCGACGAGGCCATGCTGGAGGGCCGCATCGACATCGCGGTCCACAGCATGAAGGACGTGGCGACCGTGCTGCCCGACGGCATCGTGCTGCCCTGCATGCTGCCGCGCGAGGACGTGCGCGATGCCTTCCTGTGCCCGTCGGCGACTTCCA
This sequence comes from Caenispirillum bisanense, assembly GCF_039523075.1. Classification (NCBI taxonomy): domain Bacteria; kingdom Pseudomonadati; phylum Pseudomonadota; class Alphaproteobacteria; order Rhodospirillales; family Novispirillaceae; genus Caenispirillum; species Caenispirillum bisanense. The sequence goes on along the minus strand of NZ_BAAAEP010000004.1, from coordinate 16,172 downwards.
TCGCCGGGCTGCGCCAGGGGGCGGTGGTCGGCACCGCGTCGCTGCGCCGCGGGGCGCAGATCAAGGCGCGCCGGCCGGACATTCAGGTGGTGACCTTCCGCGGCAACGTCCAGACCCGCCTGCGCAAGCTGGCGGAAGGGCAGGTGGATGCCACCCTGCTGGCCATGGCCGGCCTCAATCGCCTGGGCCTCACCGACAAGGTGACGGCGCCGCTGGCGGTGGAAGAGATGCTGCCGGCGGTGGGGCAGGGCGCCATCGGTATCACCTGCCGCGCCGATGACGAGGCGGCCCACCGCTGGCTCGCCCCGCTCACCTGCGCCGACACCTTCGACTGCGTGACGGCGGAGCGCGCCTTCCTGCGCCGGCTGGACGGCTCCTGCCGCACCCCCATCGCTGGCTGGGCGCGGCTGGAGCAGGACGGCAGCCTGCTGTTCGACGGCCTCATCGTCCGCCCCGACGGCACCGGCCTGCTGGAAACCCGCCGCAGCGGCAGCCGCAGCGCCGCCGCCGCCCTCGGCGACGCCGCCGGCAGCGACCTGGCCGCCGACTGCACGGCGGACTATTTCACGCCGCCGCCGGCCTCCGGGCAGTGAGTTCCGGCATGCGCGTCCTGATCACCCGCCCCCTGCCGGATGCCCGTCGCACCGCCGCCGTGCTGCACGACCGGGGCCTGCAGACGGTGATCGAGCCGCTGTTTGCCATCAATCCCTTCGCCGCCACCACCGTCGACCTGACGGGGGTGCAGGGCTTCCTGCTCACCTCCGCCAACGGGGTGCGGGCGCTGGTGGCGGCGCTGCCGCCCGAGGCGCCGCAGGCGCGTCAGCTGCAGGTCTATGCCGTCGGCGACGCCACCGGCCAGGTGGCGCGGGAGTCCGGCTTCACGCGGGTGGAGACGGCGGGGGGAGACGTGTCGTCGCTGGCGGCGCTGGTGAAGGCCCGCGCCAGGCCCGACGGCGGCACCTTCATCCACGCCGCCGGCACCGAAGTGGCCGGCGATCTGGGCGGAGAGCTGGCCCAGGCCGGGTTCAGCGTGCGGCGCGAACGCCTGTACGACACCCGCCCGGCCGTCGCGTTATCGCGGGAAACACGGGATCTTCTCGCCACGGGCGGCATTCATGCGGCGTTGTTCTATTCGCCGCGCACGGCCGCCATCTTCGCCGACCTTGCGCAGCGGGCCGATCTGGCCGACGCTTGCAGGGGAGTCCATGCCTATTGCCTGTCGCAGGCGGTGGCGCGCGAGCTGGCCGCGGTGCCGTTCGGCGCCGTCCGCATCGCCGCCGAGCCGAGCCAGGAGTCGCTGCTGGCACTGCTCGACGCCGACCGTGCCGACGGCGTCTTTGCCAATGCCGAGGGAGGAGCCGACATGACCGACCGTCCGGACCAGGACGCCAAGGACACCGGGGACAGCAGCACGCCCGCCGCCACCGCCGCCGCCGCCGCCGCCGCCGCCGGCAGCGGGCCGGGCCGCCCCGGCGGCTCCGTCCCCGGCGGCGGCACGGTTCCGCCGGGCTCGTCGTCGTCGCCCTCGTCTCCGTCCTCTCCCGACACTCCGCCGTCTTCCCCCGCCGCCGACACCCGCAGCGACCCCGCCAGCCGCCGGAGCGGCAGCGGCAAGGCGGTGGTGGCGGGCATCGCGGTGGTGGCGGTGGTCGGTCTGCTCGGCGTCCTCAGCCTGCCGTGGTGGCACGACCGCGCGCCGGAGCCGCTGCGCACCTGGCTGCCGTCGCCGCCGCAGCAGTCCGCCGCGGTGGCCGACCTGCGCCAGCAGAACGAACGCCTGCAGGCCGATCTCGCCAGTCTGCGGCAGCGGCTGGAGGCGGTGACCGCCCAGGTGGGCGATCTGGAAGCCCGTGGCAGCGACACCGCCGGCGCCGCCGTGCCCGACGACCTCGACCAGCGCCTGGACGCCATGCAGGACCAGCTGCAGCAGCTGTCCGGCCTTGACCCGCAGCGGCTGCAGGAGGTGGCGGCGGCCAGCGAGCAGGCGCAGCAGCGCATGCAGCAGCTGTCCGACGACATGACCACCCTCCGTCGTGGCACCGCCGACGCCGCCACCGTGCTTGCCATGCAGGAACGGTTGCAGGAGGTGGCGTCCCTGGCGCGCCAGACGGCGTCCCGCCACGACACCGCCCTCGGCCTGCTGCTGACCACCGCCCAGCTGCGTCAGGCGGTGGATCAGGGCAACCCGTTCTCGACCGAGCTGCGCACCGTGCGCGCCATCGCCGCCAGCATGCCGGGCGTCAGCATCGACGCCCCGATCCTCACCGATTTCGCCGATGCCGGCATCCCGACCCGCGACATGCTGGCGGAGCGCTACGACCGTCTCGGCACCGAAATCATCCGTGCGGCGGCGGCCCCCGACGATGCGCCGGAATGGGTGCAGGATACGGTGCGGCGGCTCATGGGCCTGGTCACCATCCGCCGCGTCGACGGCGAGGCGGTGGGGGACGAGGCGCCGGCCATCGTCGCCCGTGCTGGCAGCGCCGTGCAGGCCGGCGACCTGCGCACCGCCGTGGACGAGCTGAAGAAGCTGCAGGGCGATGCGGCGGTGGCGGCCGATGACTGGCTGATCGGCGCCGAAGCCCGCCTCGCCGCCGACAAGGCGCTGGGCGACCTGACCTCGGAGGCGCTGGCCCGCTTTGCCGCGGCCGAGCGCGCCGGCGAGGCTCCCGCCCGCCCGGCCGCCGAGGCCCCGGCCACCGATCAGGCGGCGCCGGGCGACAATGCCGAGGCCGACTCCGCGCCCGCCACCGGCACGGGGGGCTAAGGCATGATCCGCGTCATCGTCTACATCGTCCTCGTCGCGCTGGTGGTGGCCGGCGCCGTGTGGCTGGCCGAGCGCCCCGGCGAGGTGGTGGTGGAATGGTTCGGCTGGCGGCTCGACACCACGGTGCCGATCCTGCTGCTGGCGGTGCTGGTGTTCATGGCGGTGGTCTACGGCCTGTGGCGTCTGCTGCAGGCGGTGGGGGCGGTGCCCGGCCGGGTGCGCGAGGGCATGCGCGCCAAGCGCCGCCGTCGCGGCATGACGGCGCTGTCCAACGGCTATGCCGCCGTGGCCGCCGGCGATGCCCGCCGCGCCCGTTCCTACGCCCGCGATGCCGAGAAGCTGCTGGCCAACCCTGCCGCCACCCGCCTGCTGTCGGCCCAGGCGGCGCTGCTGGCCGGCGATCGCGGCGAGGCGCAGACCCGCTTCGAGGCGCTGCTCGACGACCGCGACACCGAACTGCCCGCCCTGCGCGGGCTGATGGATCTGGCGCTGCAGGCCGGCGACAAGGGCAGGGCCCGCGACTACGCCGGCCGCGCCTTCGCCAAGGGCCAGCCGGCCTGGGCGGCGCAGGCGCTGTTCGAGCTGCAGGCGGCCGACGGCGACTGGGCCGGGGCGCTCGCCACCCTGGATGCCGGCGCCAAGGCCGGTGCCTTCAGCGGCCGCGATGCCGGCCTGCTGCGCGTCACCCTGCTGGTGGCGCAGGCGGAAGCGGCCATGACCGGCGCCGCCCTGTGGGACGGCATCAAGCTCGCCAAGCAGGCCCACGACGCCGACCCCGCCTTCGTGCCGGCCGCCCTGGCGCTGGCCCGCGGCTACCAGCGCGACGGCAAGGACCGCAAGGCGGCGCATGTGCTGGAAGAAACCTGGAAGCGGGCGCCGCACCCCGACCTCGCCGCCGCCTACCTCGGCCTGTGGGAGGGCGAGGACGCCCTCAAGCGGGTGAAACGGGCGGAAGCGCTGGCGGCGGTCAACCCCGACAACCGCGAAAGCCGCCTGCTGGTGGCGGAAGCGGCGCTGGATGCGCAGCTGTGGGGTCAGGCGCGGTCGCGTCTGGCGCCGTTGCGCGACGAACCGGTCGGCCCCCGCTTCGCCCGCCTGATGGCGCGGCTGGAGCAGGCGGAGAAGGGCGATTCCAAGGCGGCCCTGGAGTGGCTGGAGCGGGCGGCGGACAACGCCATCGCCGGCGGTGCCAGCATCGTGCAGGCGCCGTGGCACTGCAGCCGCTGCGCCCACGTCAGCCGCCACTGGGCGCCCGCCTGCCCGGCCTGCGGCAGCCTCGCCACCGTCACCGGCAGCGGCCCGTCGAGGGCGCTGGTGCCGCTGACCGACCGCGCCACCGTGCAGGCGGCGGAGTAACACCGCCCGAAGTTTTCCGCGTGACGGGGCCGGCCCTGTCACGCCGGCCTTGCCGTCGCCCCCCGTTCTGCCCCATCTATGGCGCCCTTCCGCCCGCCACAGGACCAGAGCAGAGCGATGACCGACGTGCTGTCCGATACCTCCACCCTCACCCAGCTCGGCCGCGATACGCGGTACGAGTACGACACCGCCAACCCGAAGCTGCTGGAACGCTTTCCCAACCCCATGAAGGCGGCCCGCGGGCGATCGGTGGTCAAGGTGGTGGCGCCGGAGTTCACCTCGCTGTGCCCGCTCACCGGCCAGCCCGACTACGCCACCATCGTGCTGGAATACACGCCGCGCGACTGGTGCCTGGAGAGCAAGAGCTGGAAGGTCTACCTGATGTCCTTCCGCAACATCGGCGAGTTCCACGAAAGCTGCATCACCCGCATGCACACCGACCTGATCGCCCTGCTCGACCCCGAGTGGCTGCTGATCGAGGGCCAGTTCACCCCGCGCGGCGGAATCTCGTTCTGGCCCCGCATCGAATATCGCCGCGAGGGGTGAGTGGGGTATTTTGTATGCCCTCAGGCGCCGGGCGGTTTGGTGTTGTTCCCTCAGGCGCCGGGCGGCCGCTGGCGCGGCCTTGGCTCACGCCGCATAGGCGGCGGCGCGCGGTCGCGCTTGCCAAACCGCAGCGAGCTGCGCTCCCTGCGGTTTGGTGTTGACCCCCCTCAGGCGCTGGGCGGCCGCTGGCGCGGCCTTGGCCACGCCCCGCAGGCGCCCTTCACTCCGCCTTGAACGGGCGCGCCAGCAGGGCCTGGATGGTGGCGTCGAGGTCGGCGCCGCGGTTGAGCACGGCATCGACAGCGGCGCAGATCGGCATGTCCACCCCCAGCCGGGCCGCCAGCGCCACCACCGCTGAGGCAGTGTGCACCCCCTCCGTCACCGCCTTGCGGCCGGCGAGGATGTCGGCCAGGGCCTTGCCTTCGCCCAGCGCGAAGCCGAGGGAGTAGTTCCGGCTCTGCAACGATGACGCGGTGAGCATGAGGTCGCCCAGCCCCGACAGGCCCATCAGCGTTTCCGGCCGGCCGCCCTTGGCGACCGCCAGCCGGCTGATCTCCGCCAGGCCGCGGGTGAGCAGGGCGGCGCGGGCGTTGTCGCCGAGCCGCCGGCCCTCGACGATGCCGCTGGCGATGGCCATGACGTTCTTCACCGCGCCGCCGATCTCGGCCCCGACGCGGTCGCCGGACCAGTAGGGGCGGAAGGTGGCGGTGCCGATGGCCTCCACCAGCGCCCGGCCCAGCCATTCGTCGTCGCAGGCGAGGGTCACCGCCGTCGGCAGGCCGCGCACCACCTCGGCCGCGAAGGTGGGGCCGGACAGCACCGCCACCGGCACGTCGGCCGGCAGCGCCTCCTCCACCGCCTCGTGCATCAGCAGGCCGCTTGCCTGTTCGATGCCCTTGGCGCAGATCACCGCCGGCACGCCGGTCGGCCAGCGCGGCGCCAGCAGGGCGCAGACGCTGCGCAGGTGCTGCGCCGGGGTGACCATCAGCACCGCGTCGGCGGCCAGGGCGTCGATGGCCTCGGTGGTCGCGTGGATGCGGGGGTCGAGGGCGACGCCGGGCAGATAGTCCGGGTTCTCGTGGCGGCGGTTGATGGCGTCCACCACCTGCGGCTCGCGCGCCCACACCACCACGTCGCGCCCGGCCCGCCGCAGGGTCTGCGCCAGCGCCGTGCCCCAGGCGCCGCCTCCGATCACGCCGATACGCTGCATGGGGTTTCTCCCGCTTCCTTTGGACTAGCCTCGTGGAGACAGGGTTTACGGCCTCCCGGCCTAGGCCGCAAGGCATCGGGCGGGGGGTCTTGTCATTGCCGGCCCCGTGGGGCAGAAACAGGGTCGGCTCACGAGGACGACGAACGCATGCCCATCCTGGTTACCGGCACCGCCGGCTTCATCGGCTTCCACACCGCCCGCCGCCTGCTGGCCGCCGGGCAGACGGTGGTCGGCCTCGACGTGGTGAACGACTACTACGACACCCGCCTGAAGGAAGCCCGCCTCGCCATCCTGAAGCAGGACCCAGGCTTCACCGAGGCCCGCATGGACCTGGCCGACCGCGACGGCCTGCTGGCCCTGTTCGCCCGCCACCGCTTCGACCGGGTAATCAACCTGGCGGCGCAGGCCGGCGTGCGCTACAGCGTCGAGAACCCCTTCGCCTACGTCGATTCCAACCTGGTCGGCTTCCTCAACCTGCTGGAGACCTGCAAGCGGGCCGGTACCGGGCATCTGGTCTATGCCTCCACCAGTTCGGTGTTCGGCGCCAATGCCGCCATGCCGTTCCACGAAAGCCAGTCCACCGCCCACCAGATGAGCCTCTACGCCGCCACCAAGAAGGCGAACGAGGTGATGGCCCATTCCTACGCCCACCTGTCGGGCCTGCCGTGTACCGGCCTGCGGTTCTTCACGGTCTACGGGCCGTGGGGACGGCCGGACATGGCGCTGTTCAAGTGGGCGCGGGCGATCCTGGCCGGCGAGCCGATCGAGGTCTACAACAACGGCGACATGAGCCGCGACTTCACCTACGTCGACGACATCGTGGAAAGCATCGTCCGCATCGTCGACATCCCCGCCACCCCCGACCCGACGTGGGATGCGGCGGCGCCGGCGGTGGGCACCAGCGGCATCGCGCCCTACCGCCTCTACAACATCGGCCGTGGCGAGCCGCAGCCGCTGATGCAGTACCTGCACACCCTGGAAGACGCCCTCGGCCGCAAGGCGGAGGTGGTGTTCAAGCCCATGCAGGCCGGCGACGTGGCCGCCACCTGGGCCGATACCACCGCCCTGGAAGCCGCCACCGGCTACAAGCCGCAGATCGGCATCGACATCGGCGTCCGCCGCTTCGTGGAGTGGTACCGGGAGTATTACGGGGTCTGAGGCGTTGGGGGCGTCAGCCCTCCAGCGCCCGCCGCACCGCCTCCGGCTCCCGCTCCATCACCCGCAGCAGAACCCTGGCGGCGCCGCTCGGTACCCGTTGACCCTGTTCCCACTTGCGGACGGTGGAGAGCGAGACGGCGAAGGTTCTTGCGAAGGCGGGCTGGCTGAGGCCCATGGCGGCGCGGATGGCGGCGACATCGACGCGGTCCGCCGGAATGGTGGTCGCAATGCCGCGCCCGCTCTCGCCGCGGGCATGGGCGAGCGCATCCTCCAAACCTTCCCTGATGCCCTCGAACACGTCGCTCATGACCTTCTCCCGTAGGTTTTGACGATCAGCCCGACCAGATCGGCAAGCTTGCCCCGTTCTGCGGCCGATAGATTGTCCTTCTCGTTCTTGGCGTAGATGGACAGCAGGAACAGCGGCATGGAGTCGTTGCGGTAGTAATAGATCGTTCGCGCCCCACCGCTCTTGCCGCGCCCATGCAACGCCAGCCGTACCTTGCGCAGTCCACCGGTGCCACGGATCAGGGTGCCGCACTCCGGTGCGGCCGCGAGCATCGCCTTCAGATCCTCACGCTCGGCCTCCGTCAGCAGATCGGCAGCGCGCACGAGGTAGGCGCGGGTTTCGACAACCGTGACCAGACGCTCAGGTGGCTGTTCCAAGGTAACCCTTTGGGTCATGGTTCGCAAGGGGCTGCGCCGCCAACGACAAAAATACTCGCGGCAGGCGAGCATCATCGTAAGGATCAACCTGTGTGAGGCAACAAAAAACCCCCGCCGGCAGGACCGGCGGGGGTTTTTCTAATCTGGCGGACCCGGCGCGATTCGAACGCGCGACCTTCGCCTTCGGAGGGCGACACTCTATCCAGCTGAGCTACGGGTCCAGCGGAGAACACAGGACCGGACCATACAAGCCCGGCGCGCCTTTGCCAACCGCGAAAAATGGGTGGCGCAGCAGGATGTAAGGCCGTACCCCCGGCGGCGCAAGCGGTCCTCGCCGGCGGCGCCGTCAGTCGGCCGGCGGCAGGGCGGCGTCGGGCGGCAATTCCTCGCCGGAGGGCAGGGGCAGGGAAGGGTGGTCGATCCAGGCGGCGATGTCGGCATGCACCCGCTCCGCCTGCAGGTCGCGCAGCAGCATGTGCCAGCCGTCGGCGTAATACACCACCCGCACCCGGTCGCCGCGGTCGGGCAGGGTGGAAATGGCGCGGGCGGTGGGAGGGCGCGGCACGATCTCGTCGCGGGCGCCGTAGAGGTAGAGCACCGGCCCCGGCACCTCGTCCACCTTGTCGAGCGCCAGGTCCATCAGGTCGACCAGGCCGGCGATGGTGTCCACCCGCGTCTCGCGGATGATCAGCGGGTCGCGCCCCAGCGCCCGCAGCATCTCGATGTTGTCCGACGGCATGAAGCCGAGGCCGCGGCCGCTCAGGGTCAGCCACGGCACCGTGTAGGTGGCGAAGGTCAGGGTGGCGCGGTAGAGCAGCGGCATGGTCTCGCGCGCCCACACCGCCGGCGCCGACAGCACGATGCCGTCCACCGGCGGCGGATCGTCGGAGGTGGCGGCGGCGATGAGGATGGCGCCGCCCATGCTTTCCCCCAGCAGCACCAGCGGCAGGCCGGGGTAGCGCTGGCGCAGGGCGCGGCTGAAGGCGGTGACGTCGGCGGCCAGCACCTCCGCCCCCGCCCACAGGCCGCGTCCCGGCGCGGCGCCGAAGCCGCGCTGGTCATAGGCCCAGACGTCGATGCCAAGGTTGGCGAGCGAGGTGCCCGTGCCCTCGAAGGAGGCGGAATGGTCGTTGAAGCCGTCCACCGCCAGCACCACCGCGTGGGGCTCGCCGGCCGCCGTCCAGCGCCGCACCGGCAGGCGGTAGCCGTCGGCGGTGAGGAAGGCATCGTCGGCCGCCACCGGCGGCGCCGGCGCGGCGGCCAGCGGACCGGCCGGCAGCAGCGACGGCGCGCAGGCCGGCAACGCGGCGGCGGCCAGCGCCACCGCCAGCAGCAGCGCCGCCCGCCTCATGCCCGCTGCGCGTCCCGCGGTCCGGCGGCGGCACCGGCCGGGCCGGCGCTGGTCAGCTGCAGGAAGATGTCCTCCAGGTCGGCCTCTTCCGTCGACAGGTCGAGCACCGTCAGCCCGGCGGCGCGCAGGGCATCAAGGATTTCCCCCATCACCGTTTCCGACGGGCGGAAGCGGAACACCAGCCGGTGCGGCCCCTGCATCTCCGGCGCCAGGGCCGCCAGGGGGGCGGGCAGGGCAGTCAGGCTCTCGCGCACGGTGACGTGCAGGGCCTTGTTGTCCAGCCGGCGCAGCAGCGTGTCCTTGGGCTCGCAGGCCACCACGTCGCCATGGTTGATGATGGCGATGCGGTCGCACAGTTCCTGCGCTTCCTCCAGGTAGTGGGTGGTGAGCAGGATGGTGGTGCCCTTGCGGTTCAGCTCCTTCACCTGTTCCCACAGCTGCTGGCGCAGTTCGATGTCGACGCCGGCGGTAGGCTCGTCCAGCACCAGGATGGGCGGCGCGTGGACCATGGCCTTGGCCACCAGCAGGCGCCGCCGCATGCCGCCCGACAGGGTGCGGGCATAGGCATCGGCCTTGTCGGTGAGGCCGACCAGGGCGAGGATCTCGTCGGTGCGGCGCTCCGCCTTCGGCACGCCGTAGAGGCCGGCCTGTACCTCCAGCAGCTCGCGCGGGGTAAAGAAGGGGTCGAGGTTCAGTTCCTGCGGCACCACCCCGATGGCGAGCCGCGCCTGCCGTTCCTCGCGGTCGATGTCGGCGCCCCAGATGCGCACCGTGCCGGCGGTCTTGGTCACCAGCCCGGCCATGATGTTGATGAGGGTCGACTTGCCGGCCCCGTTCGGCCCCAGCAGCCCGAAGAACGAGCCGCGCGGGATGGAAAGCGTGACGCCTTTCAGCGCCCGCTTCTCGCCCTGGCCGAAGCGCCCGCGGTAGACCTTGGTGAGGCCGGCGATCTCGATGGCGTTGTCGGGGGCGGGCAGGCTGGCGGGGGGCAGGTCGCGGGGCATGGTCTCGCAGGCGGCAGGAGGGCGCGGTGGGGCGGGCGGACGGGCGCCGCCAAGGCTCCTATATGGTCCAGGGCGGCGCCGCGGTCGAGTCCCCCATTGATTCGGCGGCGACGGTCGGGGCATCATCCGCCATCCTTTTGCGCGCGGCCGCGGCCGCCCGGGCACAGAGAGAAGAGGCAATGACGCAGCAGGGCATGTCCGACACCATCGAAGTCACCACCAACGACGTCGCCTGCGACGGCGGCTCCGGCGCGCTTGGCCATCCGCGCGTGTGGCTGCACATCAAGCCGGAAACCCGCGACGTGGTGTGCCCCTACTGCAGCCGCCACTACGTGCTGAAGGCGGGCGAGCCCGCCACCGCCGCCATCGTGCAGCACTGACGACGCGCGGCCGCCGCGCCGCCGTCCCACCGCCTGAGTACCCCAGCGGGGCCGGGGCGCGGCCCCGCTGCAGCCCCGCCCGCCGGCTTTCGGTTTTGCCGCGACACGCGAGAAGGGCGAGCGCCATGAAACACGTCTTCCTGGTCGACGGATCGGGCTTCATCTTCCGCGCCTTCCATGCCCTGCCGCCGATGACGCGGCCGGACGGCACGCCGGTGAACGCCGTCTACGGCTTCACCCAGATGCTGATGAAGCTGATCGCCGATACCGACGCCGATCACATCGCGGTGGTGTTCGATACCGCCCGCCAGTCCTTCCGCAACGACTTCTATCCCGACTACAAGGCCCACCGGCCGCCGCCGCCCGACGAGCTGATCCCCCAGTTCGGCCTGATCCGCGAGGCGGTGCGCGCCTTCGACGTCGCCTGCGTCGAGATGGAAGGGTTCGAGGCCGACGACCTCATCGCCACCTATGCCCGCCAGGCCCGCGAGGCCGGCGCCCAGGTGACCATCGTGTCGTCGGACAAGGACCTGATGCAGCTGGTCCACGACGGCCAGGTGACCCTGTTCGACGCCATGAAGAACAAGGTCATCGGCGCCGCCGAGGTGATGGAGAAGTTCGGCGTCGGCCCCGACAAGGTGGTCGACGTGCAGGCCCTGGCCGGCGACCCGACCGACAACGTCCCCGGCGTGCCCGGCATCGGCGTCAAGACGGCCGCCCAGCTCATCACCGAATACGGCGACCTGGAGACGCTGCTCGCCCGTGCCGGCGAGATCAAGCAGCCCAAGCGCCGCCAGAACCTGCTGGACAATGCCGAGGCGGCCCGCGTCTCCCGCCGGCTGGTGCTGCTGCGCGACGACTGCGAGGTGGAGGTGCCGCTCGACACCTTCGCCGTCCGCAAGCCGGACCCGGACAAGCTGACCGCCTTCCTGAAGGAAAACGGCTTCGGCTCCATCCTCACCCGCATGCTCGGCAAGCTGGCGGCGGCGGCCGGCGAGGCGACGGAGCTGATGCCCGCCGCCACCGCCGCTGTCGCCCCGGCGGACGTGACCTATGAGCTGATCCAGACCGTTGCAGACCTGGAACGATGGGTCGAAGCCGGGCTGAGCGCCGGCATCATCGCCGTCGACACGGAAACCGATGCGCTCGACTGTCACGAGGGCAACCTGGTGGGCGTGTCGCTGGCGCTGGCGCCGGGCAAGGCGTGCTACATCCCGCTGCGCCATGTCGACCCCGACGCGCAGCCGGCCGTTCCGGCCGCTGCCGACGGTCAGGGCGACCTGCTGGGCGGCATGGCGGTGGCGGCCGTCAGCCGGCCGCCCCAGATCGACCTGGACGAGGCCGTGCGCCGCCTCAAGCCGCTGCTGGAAAGCCCGGCGGTGCTGAAGGTCGGCCACAACATCAAGTACGACATGCACGTCCTCGCCCGCTCCGGCATCCGGGTCGATCCGGTGGACGACACCATGGTCATGTCCTACGTGCTGGACGGCACCACCACCGGCCATGGCATGGACGAACTGGCCAGGCGCCACCTGGACCACACCTGCATTTCCTTCACCGACCTGTGCGGCAAGGGCAAGGGGCAGATCACCTTCGACCGCGTGCCGCTGGACAAGGCCTGCACCTACGCCGCCGAAGATGCCGACATCACCCTGCGCCTGCACCGCCTGTTCAGGCAGCGTCTGGTGGCCGAGCGCATGAGCGGCGTCTACGAGGGGCTGGACCGGCCGCAGGTGCGGGTGCTGGCCGACATGGAAGCGGCCGGCATCCAGGTGGACAAGGTGGAACTGCAGCGCCTGTCCGCCGACCTGGGCGCCCGCATGGCGGAGCTGGAGACGGAGATCCACCGCCTCGCCGGCGAGCCGTTCAATCCCGGCTCGCCCAAGCAGCTGGGCGAGATCCTGTTCGAGCGCATGGGCCTGCAGGGCGGCAAGAAGAGCAAGACCGGCGCCTGGTCCACCGGCGCCGACGTGCTGGAGCAGCTGGCCGCCCAGGGCCACGACCTGCCGGCGCGGGTGCTGGACTGGCGGCAGGTGCAGAAGCTGAAGAGCACCTATGCCGACACCCTGGTGAAGCAGATCAGCCCGCGCACCGGGCGCGTCCACACCACCTTCTCGCTGACCGTCACCTCCACCGGGCGGCTGTCGTCGCAGGACCCCAACCTGCAGAACATCCCCATCCGCACCGAGGAAGGCCGCAAGATCCGCCGCGCCTTCGTCGCCACGCCGGGCTGCCGCCTGATCTCCGCCGACTATTCGCAGATCGAGCTGCGGCTGGTGGCCCATGTGGCCGGCATCGCGGCGCTGAAGCGGGCCTTCCACGACGGCCAGGACATCCACGCCATCACCGCCAGCGAAATGTTCGGCGTGCCGGTGGAGGGCATGGACCCGATGATCCGCCGCCGCGCCAAGGCTATCAACTTCGGCATCATCTACGGCATCTCGGCCTTCGGGCTGGCGGCGCAGCTGGGGATCGAGCGCGGCGAGGCCAAGGCCTACATCGACGCCTACTTCGCCCGCTTCCCGGAAATCCGCGACTACATGGAGGCGACCAAGGAGGAGGCGCGGCGGCGCGGCTTCGTCACCACCTTCATGGGGCGCAAGTGCTTCACCCCCGGCATCAACGACCGCAATCCCAACATGCGGGCCTTCGCCGAGCGGGCGGCCATCAACGCCCCCATCCAGGGCGGCGCGGCGGACATCATCAAGCGCGCCATGCTGCGCCTGCCGCTGGCCCTCGCCGACGCCGGGCTGAAGACGACGATGCTGCTGCAGGTCCACGACGAACTGGTGTTCGAAGCCCCGGCCGACGAGGCCGAGGCGGCGGTGCCGGTCATCAAGCGGGTGATGCAGGAGGCGGCCAGCCTGTCGGTGCCGCTGGAAGTGGAAGCCGGCATCGCCGACACCTGGGCGGAGGCGCACTGAGGCTGCCGGCGCGCCGCCGCCTCACCCCACCAGCGGCGAGGTCACCAGCAGCAGGCCGAAGACGCTGATCACCGCCGCCCCCACCCGCGGCACCACCGTGTGGCGGCCGGTGGCGGCGGGGGCGCGGCCGAGCAGGGCGCCGGCGCTGATCCAGCCGGTGGCGACCACCGCCGTCAGGGCGCAGAATCCGATCAGGTAGGGCAGCACCGGCGCCGTGCCGAACGGCACCACCGCCAGGGCGAAGATGATGGCCTTGGGGTTCAGCAGGGTCACCACGAACACCTGCCGCAGGGTGACCACGGTGCCGCGGGAGGCCATCATCGCGGCGCCCTTGTGCCACATGCGCCAGGCCGTCACCAGCAGCCACACCCCGACCATCAGCCGCAGCGCCACGCCCAGCGCCGGAGCCGCCGCCACCGCCGGCCCGACGACCAGCCCGAGGGTGCAGATGGCGATCATGTAGCCGGCCGCCTCCGCCCCGATCAGCGGCAGGGCGCGGCGGATGCCGACGGTGCCGCCGGCGGTCGCCAGCAGGGTGTTGGTCGGTCCCGGCGTCGCCAGCAGGCTGAGGACGGCAAGGGCGAAAAGGATGGGGTCCTGCATGGCAGCTCCGGGTCTGCCGCCTCTCCTGAAGGCGGCGGCGTGGAGTTAAGCGCTTCCGGCTGTGGTTTCAAGACCAAACACACATCCGTCATGGGGAAAAGGCGGCGGCCGTCGCTCCGGCGCCCCTTATCCACAGGGTAGAAGTCACCCCGCCGTTTGGGGTATCCTGCAGTTTCGTTGCACAGCCGGAGCGAGCGGCTTGGCAAGGGGATGGGGATGAGCGGACCTGACAGCGGCAGCACCGCCAACGCCGCGCGCGATCCGTCGCGGGCGTTCCTGGTGCGCCTGATCGAGGCGGCGAAGGAAGGCCAGCGGCTGGCCGACCCGCGGGATGTGGAGACGCTGAAGCGCTGGGTGCGCATCTGCGACGGCATCCCCGACGCGCCGCTCATGCAGATCGTGCCGAAGGTGGTGCGCGCCCTGTTCAACCACCCCGACTACCGCGAGCCCATCGGCCGCACCGGGCTGGACAGCCGTCAGCCGCTGCAGCACGAGGCCATCGCGCCTTACGTCATCGCCTATCGCCGCTATGTCCGCACCCGCCGCAACACCGGCAACCCGGCGGAACTGCGCGACAGCATCGACCGCCTGCGGAGCGAACTGCGCGAGCTGAAGGCGCAGTTCGACATGGTGTTCGACAACGCCATGCAGCTGGAGGCGGAACGCGACCGCCTCGCCCGCGAGAACGACAGCCTGCAGCAGCGCGTGCTGGCCGAGCAGCTGCGCGCCGACGAGGCCACCCGCGCCCTGACCGAGGCGCGGCAGAAGGCCTTCCGCCTGTTCCGCGTCTACCTGTTCCTGCTGAAGGAGGAGCGCGAGCGGCTGTCCAACGACCCCATGCGCGAACGCCTGCTGACCGCCGAGATCGCCGTCGAGACCCATTCGGCGACGCTGGAGGCGCTGGGCATGCGGCCGGAAGCGGAGTCGACGGCGCTGGAGATCCTCGGCGAGCCGCTGTTCCAGGAGTATTTCCGCGAAACCGACCGGCGCGGCGACGAAACCCCGCAGGGCGAACTGTTCACGCCCGGCGCCGGGGCGGCGCCGGCGCCCGCCACCGCCGCCCGCGCCTACCCCAAGCCGCGGCTGGTCAGCGAGCGCTGAGGGCGGCGCCCGCCGTCGCCCGCGGGTCGGCCGTCTGCGCCGCCGTCGCGCCATCCTCCGCCACCACCAGCACCGCCGCCGCGCCGGTCACTTCACCGTCGCGGGCGGGCAGGTCGCGCACGGCATGGCCGGCGGCGCGCAGGCCGTCGAGGACGCGCGGCGACAGGCCGGCTTCCGCCTTCACGTCGTCGGCATCGCCGGGCTGCACCGGGCCGAGCCGCAGGCGCGGCGCCGCCAGGACCGCCGCCGGCGCCTCGCCGAAGGTCACCAGGCGGCCGTAGAGCTGGGCCAGGGTCTGCGGCTGGGCATCGCCGCCGCCGGCCGCCAGCACCAGGGCGCGGCCGTCCTTCAGCCGCTCCAGCAGCGGCGCCAGGGCATGGAACGGCCGCCTGCCCGGCGCCAGCCGGCGCGGGCAGCCGTCGGCCAGGGTGAAGCCGCCCGGCCGCGCCGCCATCACCACCCCGGTGGCCGCCGACGCCACGCCGCTGCCGCCCCGCCGGCCGAGGCTCTGCAGGGTGACGGCGAGACAGCCGGCGGCATCCACCGCCATCAGGGCGACGGCGCATTCGTCCGGCGGTGGCGCCAGGGGGGCGGCGGTGCCGTCCTCGGGCGGCGGCAGCGGCCATTGGAGGGCAAGGTTGGGCACGATGTCCGACGCCCGCTCGGCCAGCAGGCGCGGCGTCAGCAAGTGCGCGACGTCCAGCGTCATGGCATCGGGATCGGCCACCGCCGGATCGCGCAGCAGGGTCATCTGCTTGGCCGCTTCGATCACCGCATGCAGGTGGTCGAAGCCGCCGGCCTGCGGCCCCTGCTCCAGCCGGTCGAGCAGCCCGAGCATCACCAGCGCCGCCACCCCCTGCGACGGCGGCGGTGGCGCCCAGGCGGTGCCGGCGCGCAGGCGCAGGGTCAGGGGCTCGCGGACGATGGCGGCATGGGCGGCGAGGTCGGCGGCGGTCACCGGCGCCCCGGCGGCGACCAGATCGGCGGCCAGGGCCTGCGCCAGATCGCCGCGATAGACGTCATCCAGCCCCGCCTGCATCAACCGCCGCAGGGTGGCGGCCAGGGCGGGGGAGGGGGCGGAGGCGGCCTCGGCGGCCGGTGCCAGCAGG
>NZ_BAAAEP010000003.1:161272-179237 GCF_039523075.1 Caenispirillum bisanense | reverse complement strand
GGCAGCCGTTGCAGGGCGGCGGCGGCGGTGGTCAGCAGCGCCACCGGCCGGTCGTCGCCCGCCCCGTCCAGCGCCGGCAGCCGCGCCAGCGCCGCCGCCGGCTGCCCCGCCCGCCGGCCGCCAGGGGAGCGGCGGTCATAGGGCAGGCAGTCCCACGGCGGCAGCACCAGCACCTGCAGGTCGGGCCGGAACACCGCCAGCGCCGCCGCGATGGCGCGCAGGCGGGCGGTGGTGGTGGTCAGGTGCAGCAGGCGGCGGTCGCTGCGCCCGGCCAGGTGGTGGGCAATGAGCGCCTCGGGCAGGTCGGGCGCCGGACTGTCCATGCGGCAGGTCTCCGTGCAAGGGGCTGGCGGCCGCCAGCCGGCCGGACCTCAGCAACGCCCGAGCCCACGGCGGGTTTGCCGCCGCCGGCCGCACCCCACCGACAGCGCGGCAGCCATGCGCCGGATGCGCAGCCCGATCCGCTTCACGCTTGTATCATTGCGGTTGTGGGTGCGGTGCGACAGGAAACCGCCGGCCGCCCCGGCGGCAGCCGCACGATGACGCAGCGACAGGAGGCGACCATGGCAACCACGGCACCGGAACGGAGCGTCCGCTGGCGGGTATGGGCCGCCGTCGCGGCGGCTGTCGCGGCGGCGGTGGCGGTGGCCTGGCTGCTGTGGCCGCGCGAGGCGCTGCCCGAGGGCTTCGCCCGCAGCAACGGCCGCATCGAGGCGGTGGAGATCGACGTCGCCACCAAGATCCCCGGCCGCGTTCGCGACCTGACGGTGGACGAAGGCGATTTCGTCACCGCCGGGCAGAGCCTCGCCGCCATCGACGTCTCCACCCTGGAGGCGCAGTTGAAGGAAGCCCAGGCCCAGCAGCGCCGCGCCGTCATCCAGGTGGAGGCGGCCGAAAGCCGGGTGCGGCAGGCGGAAGCCGAACGGGCGGCGGCGGAGGCGGTAGTCGGTCAGCGCCGGGCGGAACTGGACGCCGCCGGCAAGCGCCTTGCCCGCTCCACCGAACTGGCGCCGCGCGGGGCCGTGCCGGTGCAGGTGCTGGATGACAACCGCGCCGCCGAACAGGGCGCCCAGGCGGCGCTGAAGGCGGCCGAGGCGCAGGTCGCCGCCACCGAAGCCGCCCTTGCCACCGCCCGCGCCGGCGTGGTCGCCGCCCGCGCCGAGGTGGAGGCGGTGGAGGCCACCATCGAACGCATCGGCGCCGACATCGCCGACGCCACCCTGCGCGCCCCGCGCGACGGCCGGGTGCAGTACACCGTCGCCCGCCCCGGCGAAGTGGTGGCGGCAGGCGGCACCGTGCTCAATCTGGTCGACCTGACCGACGTCTACATGACCTTCTTCCTGCCGACCGCCGACGCCGGCCGCGTCAGCCTGGGGGCGGAGGCGCGCATCGTGCTGGACGCGGCGCCGCATCTGGTCATCCCGGCGGAAATATCCTTCGTCGCCGATGTCGCCCAGTTCACCCCGAAGACGGTGGAAACCGCCGACGAGCGGCAGAAGCTGATGTTCCGCCTGAAGGCCCGCATACCGGCCGACCTGCTGCGCCAGCACATCCGCAGCGTCAAGACCGGCCTGCCCGGCACCGTCACCGTGCGGCTCGACCCCGCCGCCGCGTGGCCGGCCGAGCTTGCCGTGCGGCTGCCGCAATGAGCCCCCGGCCGCAGACCCCCGCGGCCGCCATCGCCAGCGCCGCCGGCGTCACCCAGCGCTATGGCGACACCGTGGCGCTGGATGACCTCGCCGTCGCCGTGCCGGCCGGCTGCATGGCCGGGTTGATCGGCCCCGACGGGGTGGGCAAGTCGAGCCTGCTGGCGCTGTTCGCTGGCGCCCGCCCGGTGCCGGCGCAAGGCACGGTGACGGTGCTGGGCGGCAGCATGGCCGATGCCGGCCACCGCCGCGCCGTCTGCCCGCGCGTCGCCTACATGCCGCAGGGCCTCGGCCGCAACCTCTACCCCACCCTGTCGGTGTTCGAGAACCTGGACTTCTTCGGCCGCCTGTTCGGCCAGGACACCGCCGAGCGCCACCGCCGCATCGACCGCCTGCTGGCCGGCACCGGCCTGTCGCCCTTCGCCGGCCGCCCCGCCGGCAAGCTGTCGGGCGGCATGAAGCAGAAGCTGGGCCTGTGCTGCGCCCTCATCCACGACCCCGACCTGCTGATCCTGGACGAGCCGACCACCGGCGTCGATCCGCTGTCGCGCCGGCAGTTCTGGGACCTGATCGACCGCATCCGCGCCGAACGGCCGGGCATGAGCGTGCTGGTCGCCACCGCCTACATGGAGGAAGCGGCCCGCTTCGACTGGCTGGCGGCCATGGACGGCGGCCGCGTGCTCGCCACCGGCAGCCCGGCCGAACTGCTCGCCCGCACCGGCGCCGCCAGCCTGGAAGCCGCCTTCATCGCCCTGCTGCCGGAGGAGCGGCGGCGGGAGCACCGGCCGGTCGTCATCCCGCCCCGCCCCGCCGCCGCCGGGGACGACAGCGACGGCATCGCCATCCGCGCCGAAGGGCTGACCATGCGGTTCGGCGACTTCACCGCCGTCGACCATGCCAGCTTCACCATCGCGCGCGGCGAGATCTTCGGCTTCCTCGGCTCCAACGGCTGCGGCAAGACCACCACCATGAAGATGCTGACCGGCCTGCTGCCGCCGAGCGAGGGCACCGCCTGGCTGTTCGGCGGCGAGGTCGACCCCCACGACCTCGCCACCCGCCGCCGCGTCGGCTACATGTCGCAGGCCTTCTCGCTCTACACCGAACTGACGGTGCGGCAGAACCTGGACCTGCACGCCCGCCTGTTCAGCCTGCCCGAGGCCGGCATCCCGGCGCGGGTGGAGGAAATGGCGCAGCGCTTCGGCCTGACGGCGGTGATGGACGCCCTGCCCGAGTCCCTTCCCCTCGGCCACCGGCAGCGGCTGTCGCTGGCCGTCGCCATGATCCACAAGCCCGACCTGCTGATCCTCGACGAGCCGACGTCGGGCGTCGATCCGGTCGCCCGCGACGCCTTCTGGCGCGAACTGGCGGCGCTGTCGCGGCAGGACGGGGTGACCATCTTCATCTCCACCCACTTCATGAACGAGGCGGAACGCTGCGACCGCATCTCGCTCATGCACGCCGGCCGGGTGCTGGTCACCGACACGCCGGCCGGTCTGGTCGCGCAGCGCGGCGCGGCAACGCTGGAAGACGCCTTCATCCGCTATCTGGAGGACGCCGCCGGTGCCGACGACGCGGCGACGGCAGAGGGGCCGGTCGGCGTGGGCGTGGCCGGGGATGCCGCCGCGACGGCCGAGGGCCCCGCCGCCCCCCGGCCGCTGGCCGCCTCCACCCGCCGCCTCGGCAGCTATGCCCGGCGGGAGGCGCTGGAGCTGGTGCGCGACCCCATCCGCCTGACCCTCGCCCTGCTCGGCAGCGTCATCCTGATGATCGTCATCGGCTACGGCATCAGCATGGATGTGGAAGACCTCACCTTCGCCGTGCTCGACCGCGACCAGACGACGGTGAGCCGCGACTACAGCCAGGACATCGCCGGTTCCCGCTACTTCATCGAACGGCCGCCCATCGTCGACTACGAAGACCTCGACCGCCGCATGCGGGCCGGCGAGATCAGCCTTGCCATCGAGATCCCGCCCGGCTTCGCCCGCGACGTGGCGCGCGGGGCGCCGGTGTCGGTGGCGGCGTGGATCGACGGCGCCATGCCGACCCGCGGCGACACCATCCGCGGCTACGTCCGCGGCATGCACCTGCACTGGCTGGAGCGCAAGGCGCGCGAGCTGGGGCATGGCGATGCCTTCGCCGCCGCCGCGACGGTCGAGACCCGCTTCCGCTACAACCCCGACGTCCGCAGCCTGCCGGCCATCGTGCCGGCGGTGATCCCCATGCTGCTGATGCTCATTCCGGCCATGCTGGCGGCCTTGAGCGTGGTGCGTGAGAAGGAACTGGGCTCCATCATCAACTTCTACGTCACCCCGACCACGCGGCTCGAATTCCTGCTCGGCAAGCAGCTGCCCTATGTGGTGCTGAGCATGGCGAGCTTCCTGCTGCTGACGGTCTTCGCCATCGTGCTGTTCGGGGTGCCGCTGAAGGGCAGCTTCCTGACCCTGGCGGCCGGGGCGCTGCTCTACGTCTTCGCCTCCACCGCCTTCGGGCTGGTGATCTCGACCTTCATGCGCAGCCAGATCGCCGCCATCTTCGGCACCGCCATCCTGACGCTGCTGCCGGCGGTGAACTTCGCCGGCATGATCGACCCCATCTCGTCGTTGCAGGGGGCGGGGCGGATCATCGGCGAGGTCTACCCGACCACCCACTTCCTGACCATCGCCCGCGGCACCTTCTCCAAGGGCCTGGGGTTCGCCGACCTGCAGGCCTCGTTCGTGCCGCTGCTGATCGCGGTGCCGGTGCTGCTGGCGCTGGCGGTGCTGTTTCTGAAAAAGCAGGAGCGGTGATCATGCAGAGCAAGATCCTGCACCTCGGCATCAAGGAACTGCGCAGCCTGGCGCGCGACCCCATCATGATGGTGCTGATCGTCTATGCCTTCAGCCTGGCGATCTACGCCGCCGCCACCGCCATGCCGGAAAGCTTGAACCGCGCCCCCGTCGCCATCGTCGACGAGGACCGCTCGCAGCTGTCGGCGCGGCTGGTGGCCGCCTTCTACCCGCCCCACTTCACGGCGCCGGAGCTGATTTCGCTGGCGGAGCTGGATGCCCGCATGGATGCCGGGCGCGACACCTTCGCCCTGACCATCCCGCCCGACTTCCAGAAGGACGTGCTGGCCGGGCGGCGGCCGGCGCTGCAACTGAACGTCGACGCCACCCGCGTCAGCCAGGCCTTCACCGGCAGCGGCTACGTCCAGACCATCGTCGGGCAGGAGGTGACGGCCTTCGTCCAGCGTCACCGCGAGGTCGAGAGCCTGCCGGTGGGGCTGGAACTGCGGGCGCGCTTCAACCCGCAACTGGACAAGATGTGGTTCGGGTCGATCATGGAGATCATCAACAACGTCACCATGCTGTCCATCGTGCTGACCGGCGCCGCCCTCATCCGCGAGCGCGAGCACGGCACGGTGGAACACCTGCTGGTGATGCCGGTGACGCCGTTCGAGATCATGATCGCCAAGGTGTGGGCCATGGCCCTGGTGGTGCTGGTGGCCTGCGGCCTGTCGCTGACGGTGGTGGTGCAGGGGCTGCTGCGGGTGCCCATCGAAGGCTCCGTCCCCCTGTTCCTGGCCGGCGCCGCCCTGCACCTGTTCGCCACCACCGCCATGGGCATCTTCCTTGGCACGCTGGCGCGGTCCATGCCGCAGTTCGGGCTGCTGACCATCCTGGTGCTGCTGCCGCTGCAACTGCTGTCGGGCGGGGTGACGCCGCAGGAAAGCATGCCGGCGGCGGTGCAATGGGTGATGCAGGCCGCCCCCACCACCCATTTCGTCGCCCTGGCGCAGGCCATCCTCTACCGGGGCGCCGGGCTGGAGGTGGTGTGGCCGCAGTTCCTGGCCATCGCCGCCATCGGCGGGGCGCTGCTGCTGCTGGCGCTCGCCCGCTTCCGCCGCACCATCAGCCAGATGGTCTGACGGCGGGGCGCCGGCCTGGGGCCTCAGTGCCGGTCGTCGTCGCGGCCGGCGGCGGCGCGCACGGCGGCGGCCAGTTCGTCGTCGGAGAACGGCTTGTGCAGCCAGCCGAGCGGCTGCGCCGGGGCCGCCGTCAGCCGGGCGGCATCGTTGACGTTGCCCGACACGAACAGGCTGCGCAGGGCGAAGCGGTCGAACAGCTGCCGCGCCAGGTCGATGCCGTTGGTGCCGTTCTGCAGCTGGATGTCCATCAGCACCAGATCGGGCCGTTCCCGCCGCAGCAGGAGCAGGGCCTCATCGGCGTCGGCGGCGATGCCGACCACGGCGAAGCCGGCCTCCGCCAGCACGTTTTCGATGGAGGAGGCGATCAGCCAGTCGTCCTCGCACACCAGCACCTTCACCGGCAGGGGGCCGGCCGAGGCCGAGTCGCCGCAGGTTCCGGCATCGGCGGCCGCGCGCAGACCGGCCGACGGGCGCGGAACGGGGCGCAGGCGGGCAGATGGAGCGGGGGCGAGACTCGACATGGCCGTCACTCTGCTACGGGTGGACCCCGGTCGTCAGATCGGGAACTCCACGATACACCGGGTGCCGCGGGAGGATTCAACACTGAACGATCCCCCCGGCCGACGCACAAGATGACGCACGAGCGCCAATCCGGTTCCCGGCGGCGCGTCGGCGGCCATGCCGACGCCGTCGTCGGCAACCACCAGACGAATCACTCCCGCCCGCTGCCCGTGCGGCGTCAGGTCCACCGCCAGGGCGCCGGCGGGACGGTCGGTGAAGGCGTACTTGAGGGCGTTGGTGATCAGCTCGTTGGCGGCCAGGCCGAGCAGGAAGGCTGTGTCGCTGCGCACCTCCACCGGCTCGCAGGTGGTGGTGACGGCGATGTCGGAGCGTCCGAAGGCGCTGACGCAGTTGTCCACCAGCAGGCGGATGAAGGCGGCGCCGTCGATGCCGCTGACGTCGTCCTTCTGGTAGAGCAGGCGCTGCACCAGCCCCATGGCCTCCACCCGCAGGCGCACCGACCGCACCGCTTCGCGCGACCGCTCGTCGGCGGTGGCGCGTTCGGTCAGCGACAGCACGCCCTGCAGCATCTGCAGGTTGTTCTTGACGCGGTGGTTGACCTCCCGCAGCAGCACCTCCTTCTCCTCCAGCGCCAGCTTGAGGTCGCGGCGGATGCGCTTGTTCTCCGTCAGTTCGGCGTTGAGCGAGATGGTCTTGTCGGTCAGGGCGCGGAACCGCTTGGCCTCCCCCACCTGCAGGCGCAGCAGGGTGAAGGCGCCGCCGGCCAGGGCGATGCGGCAGCCGCGGGCGGGGCAGGACAACGACCGCCCCTCCTGGTCGGTGACCACCAGCCCGCCGACCATGGACTGGGACGAGCGGGCGCAGAGGTCGAGGAAGGGGGCCAGGCGGTCAGCCGGGGATGCCACCAGCGCCGCCAGCGGCTGGCCGTTCAGGGTCGCCAGCGGCCGGCGCAGGAACTGGGCGGCCGCCGGGTTGGCGTGCCGCACCACCCCGCCGCGGTCGAGCAGGAAGGCGGGTTCGTCCAGCGCGTCGAGGACGGCGGCGGCGTCAGGGTTAGCCGGCATCATCGCTCCCGAAATACTCGCGCGCCTGGGGATCGGGCGCCTCGGCCGGGGTCAGGTGGACGGTAACGCGGCAGCGGCCGTGCCCTTCGGCGATGGTCTCGTCCAGCTGCACGCGGGCATAGCCCAGGTTCTCGGCGGTGATGTAGCCGAACACGTTGGACGTCATCATGCACAGCGACGGCTTGCCCTGCACGTAGTCGCCGAACGGGCAGGCCCGGTTGCCGAGGACGATGCGGCCGGCGTCTTCCTCGATGATGTAGAAATCCCCCTGGATGCGCTTCTTCAGGTCCACCAGCACCGCCGCCACCTCGTCGCGGTCGAGGCGCGGGCGGCCGAGCTTGTCCTTATACTCAAGATCAATGCTGCGGCCGATGCGGGCCCCGACCACGCTGATGTAGCCGGCGGCGCTTTCCAGCCCGACCACGTCTTCCAGCGTCGCCGCCAGCTCGCTGACCAGATTGCGCACGAAGGCATCGCGGTTGAGGCTCACGTCGGCATCGGAGGGATGCGTCATGGGATGTCTCCGTTGGGATCGCAGGGTGCCGGTCGTTCGACAGATATAGAGCCTGCGGTTGCAGGTCCAGCCCCATAATCCTACCGGAGAAGTGGGTCATGCCGCACGGAAATGGCATCGCCCGCGCTCTCTCATCCGAAAGATGTACTGCCACGCTCGGCCTTGACTCCTGGCGGTGGGCGGCAGACGATCAGTTTGTCGGACAATATGCCAATCTGCCAATCTGCCAGAGAGACCATGGGACACGCCGCCGATACCGCCACCGAGCGTTTTGAGCGCATCAGCGCGGCCCCGGCCTATCAGCTGGTCGCCGAGGCGATCGAGCGGGAGATCGTCAGCGGCCGCATCCGGCCGGGGGAGCGCATCGGCACCGAGGCCGATCTGGTGAAGCAGTTCGGCGTCAACCGCTCGACGGTGCGCGAGGGCATCCGCTGCCTGGAACAGTCCGGCCTGCTGCGGCGCGAATCCGGCCGCCGGCTGGTCGCCAGCCTGCCGCGCCAGACCAAGCTCGCC
The DNA here is from genome assembly GCF_039523075.1 of Caenispirillum bisanense. Lineage (NCBI taxonomy): Bacteria > Pseudomonadati > Pseudomonadota > Alphaproteobacteria > Rhodospirillales > Novispirillaceae > Caenispirillum > Caenispirillum bisanense. Next base: position 171,071 of record NZ_BAAAEP010000003.1, on the reverse strand, counting down.
ACCCGCATGAGCCGCGCCCTGGTGCTGCACCAGGTGACCTTCCGCGAGCTGTACGAAGCCATCGACATGCTGGAGCGCAACGCCATCGAACTGGCGGTCATCCACCGCACCGACGACGACCTGGACGCCATCGCCGACAACGTGGCGCGCACCGGGCAGGCGGTGGACGATCCCTCCCGCGTGGCGGAACTGGATACCGAGTTCCACACCCTCATCGCCCGCGCCACCGGCAACCGGGTGCTGCAGCTGGCGCGGGAGCCGGCGAGCCTGCTCATCTACCCCGCCACCCAGCCCATCTTCGAGGCGGTGCCCGAGGCGGCGCCGCGCCTGTTCGAGGCCCATTCCCGCCTGCTCGACGCCCTGCGCACCCGCGACGCCGAGGCCGCCCGCACCTGGATGCGGCGCCACGTCGCCGACTTCGGCAAGGGCTTCGTGCGCACCGGCCGCAGCCTGGATGCGCCGGTGGAAGGCATTCAGTTCGACAGCATCTTCCAGACGAGGGGCAGCCCCTAGACCACACCCGTCAATCCGGCAAGACGTCGAGACGCCCCCCACAAAACCGGCGCCGACGTGTCACCAGGGAGGAGACCTTGTCCGCGACAGTCCCCATGGCCGCGGCCCCGTGCCGGGCCGAACGCCGCCGCCTGCCGTCCGCGCTCCGCCGCCGGCCGTGCCCGCCCCGCGCGGGAGGCGCCGGCCGATGAGCACCGCCGTCAGCCCGCTGCGACCGGCCGCCGCCGACCCCGCTTCCGCCTCTGCCGCCGCCGCGCCGCCCTCGGCCGCCGCCGCCCCGGCCGCCGCCGCCCTGGAGGTGGAGGGCGTCGCCCTCTACTTCGGTGGCCTGCGCGCCCTGGATGGGGTCGGCTTCACGGTGGCGGAAGGCTCCGTCACCTCGGTCATCGGGCCGAACGGGGCCGGCAAGACCTCGCTGTTCAACACCATCTCCGGCTTCTACAAGGCCAACACCGGCACCATCCGGTTCTTCGGCGACAGCGTGAACCACCTGCACGCCCCTGATCGCGCCAGGCTCGGCATGGCGCGCACGTTCCAGAACATCGCCCTGTTCCGCGGCATGACCGTGCTCGACAACATCAAGCTCGGCCGCCACGCCCACATGCGGACCGGCCTGCTGGATGCCCTGTGGTACTTCGGCCGCGCCCGGCGGGAGGAGATGGAACTGCGCCGCGAGATCGAGGAACGCATCATCGACTTCCTTGAAATCGACCACATCCGCAACGCCCCCGTCGCCGCCCTGTCCTATGGCCTGCAGAAGCGGGTGGAACTGGCGCGCGCGCTGGCCATGAAGCCGCGCATCCTCATGCTCGACGAGCCGGTGGCCGGCATGAACCGCGAGGAAACCGAGGACATGGCCCGCTTCATCCTCGACGTGAAGGAGGAATGGGGCGTCACCATCCTGATGGTCGAGCACGACATGGGCATGGTCATGGACATTTCCGACCATGTGGTGGTGCTGAACTTCGGGCAGGTCATCGCCCAGGGCCTGCCGCGCGAGGTGGCCGCCAACCCCGACGTCATCGCCGCCTACCTCGGGTCCGGCGATGTCGGCGACCTGCGCGCCCGCGTCCAGGCCGGCAAGCGGGAGGTGGCGTGACATGGACTGGCTGTTCCTGGCCGAGGTGAGCCTCGCCGGCATCGGCTCCGGCGGTCTCTATGCCCTGACGGGCCTTGCCTTCGTGCTGATCTACAAGGCGACGCGGGTGGTCAACCTGGCCATCGGCGAGATCCTCATGCTCGGCGGCTATGTGTTCTTCGGCTTCGCCGCCGGCATGGCCCTGCCCCACTGGCTGGCGGCGCTGCTGACGCTGGCCGTCGCCGGGCTGTTCGGCGCGGCGGTGGAGCGCACGCTCATCCGCCCGATGCTGGGCGAAAGCCCGATCAGCGTCTTCATGCTGACCATCGGCCTCGGCAGCGTGCTGGTCGGCACGGTGGAACTGATCTGGGGCGCCAACCCGCTGATGCTGCCCGACTACATGCCGACGACGCCGCTGTTCCTCGGCGAGGCCTACGTCTCCGCCAAGGTGGCGACAGCCTTTGCGGTGGCGGCGGTGGTGGTGGCCGGCTTCCTGCTGCTGTTCCGCTTCTGGCGCGGCGGCGTCGCCCTGCGCGCCACCGCCGGCGATCAGGCCGCGGCCTATTCCATGGGCATCAACGTGCCGCGGGTGTTCTCGCTGGCCTGGGTGATCGCCTGTGTCACCGCCGCCGGGTCGGGGATGCTGGTCGGCGCCATCGGCGGCATCTCGCCCACCATGGGCGTGTTCGGCCTGTCGGTGCTGGTGGTGGTGATCGTCGGCGGCCTCGACAGCGTGCTCGGCGCCCTGGTGGCGGGCCTGTTCATTGGCCTGCTGGAGGCCCTGGCCGGCGCCTACCTCGGCGGCGAGTTCAAGATGCTCGCCACCTTCACGCTGTTGGTCGCGGTCCTGCTGGTCCGCCCCTACGGCCTGTTCGGAACCCACGAGATCGAGCGACTGTAGCCATGCGCATCGGAGCCGCCAAACAGACCTACGCCGCCGACGAGGCCCTGTTCGACACCACGGTGCAGCGCGCCTGGCTGGTCGGCCTGTTCGCCCTGCTGGCCGTCTTCCCCTTCGTCGCCGGGCCGTACTGGATCTACATGGCCTGCCTGGTGGCCATCAACATCGCCTCGGCCACCGGCCTCAACATCCTCACCGGCTATACCGGGCTGGTGAGCCTGGGGCAGGCCGCCTTCATGGGGGTGGGCGCCTATACGGTGGCGTGGCTGGAGATCAACCTGGGCACGCCGTTCCTGCTCAACCTCGTCGCCGGCGGCCTGACCGCCAGCCTGGCGGGGCTGGTGGTGGGGGTGCCGAGCCTGCGGGTGAAGGGGCTTTACCTCGCCATCGCCACCATCGCCGCCTCGGTCATCCTGCACTTCGTCTTTTCGCACTGGACCTCGGTCACCGGCGGCGTTTCCGGACTGACCATGCCGCCGGCCAGCATCTTCGGCATCGTGCTGGACCAGCCGCGGACGCTTTACTGGCTGATCGTGCCGGTGACGGTGCTGATGGTGTTCGGCGCCGCCAACCTGTTCCGCACCCGCATCGGCCGCGCCTTCATCGCCATCCGCGACCGCGACATCTCCGCCGAGGTGCTGGGCATCCGCCTGCTGCGCTACAAGCTGCTGAGCTTCGCCCTGTCGAGCTTCTATGCTGGCGTGGCGGGCGGGCTGTGGGCCTATTTCTTCCGCGTCATCACGCCGGAAAGCTTCCCGCTGGTGATGTCCATCTTCTTCCTGGCCGCCATCATCGTCGGCGGCATGGGCTCCATCCTCGGCGCCGTGCTGGGCGCGGCCTTCATGACCATGGTGCCGGAGGCGCTGAAGTTGGCGGTCGGCTGGCTGTCGCCGTGGCTGCCCGATGCGGTGGCGCTGCTGTCGCCGGTGCGCACCATCGTGTTCGGCGCCCTGATCGTGCTGTTCCTGATCTTCGAGCCCCAGGGCCTGGCCGAAGTGTGGCGGCGCATCCGCCGGTTCTTCCACCTGTGGCCCTTCAAGACCTGACCCCGTACCCGCGTCCAAGAACCGAAGAAACACTCAGGGAGGACAACCAGATGTTCAAGCTTTCCCGCAGGACCGTGCTGGGGGCGGCGCTGGCCGCCGGGCTGGCGGCATCGGCGGCGCTGCCGCAGGCGCGCGCGGCGGACGACATCGTGCTCGGCGGCTCCATCCCGCTGACCGGCGTCTTCGCCTTCGCCGGCGAGGGCATCCATGCCGGCATCCAGGACTGGGTGAAGATGGTCAACGAGCAGGGCGGCATCGAAGGCCGCATGCTGCGCTACGTGCCGGAAGACACCGCCTACAAGGTCGATGCCTCGGTGGCTGCCTTCAACAAGATCACCGGCCAGCACAAGGTCACCCTCTACTACGGCGATTCCACCGCCTTCGCCAAGACCATCGACCCGGAACTGGAGCGTCACGGCGGCATCCTGATGGCCGGCGCCTCCTTCGCGACGGAACTGAACGACCCCGGCACCTACCCGCTGCAGTTCATGGCCGGGCCGGACTACACCGAGATGTTCGGCATCCTGCTGGAGTACATCGCGCAGGAGAAAGCCGGCGCCAAGGTGGCCTTCGTCCATTCCGACACCGAGTTCGGTCGCGACCCCATCGCCACCAGCAGCGAGCGCGCCAAGGCGCTGGGGCTGGAGGTGGTGGAGACCATCGTCACGCCGCCCGGCTCCGTCGACGTCTCGACCGAGGTGCTGAAGCTGCGCCGCGCCCGGCCCGACTACACCATCTTCCACGGCTACATCCTCGCCCCCATTCCCGAGTTCATCAATCAGGCCCGGCAGATGGGGATGGAGACCAAGTTCATGGGCACCTTCTGGTCCATGGACAACAGCATCGTCATGAAGATGGGCGCCGCCGCCGACGGCTTCATGGGCGTCATGCCCTACCGCTACTACTACGACACCGAAGACGCGCCGATGCTGGAGAAGATCCGCGCCATGCGGCCGGAGTACCAGTCCACCGCCTACATCCAGGGCATGCTGACCGCCATGCTGATGACCGAGGCGGTGAAGCGCACCCTGGCCGACGGCAAGGAACTGACCGGCGCCAACATGAAGGCGGCGCTCAACAGCCTGAAGGACTTCGACACCGGCGGCCTGATCGGCGTGCCGGTCAGCATCCCCGGCAACTCCATCCCGGTCGGCCGCATCTACCGGGCCGACATGGGGCAGCAGAAGATGGTGCCGGTCTCCGACTGGATCAACCTGACCCGCACCGGGGGCTGAGGCCATGAACGCGGTGGCGGCGGCGCGGCGGCCGGAGACGGCGAGCCTGCTTGAAGTGAACAACATCGAGGTGGTCTACAACCACACCGTCCAGGTGCTGCGCGGCCTGTCGCTGCGGGTGCCGGAGGGTCAGGTGGTGGCGCTGCTCGGCTCCAACGGGGCGGGCAAGACCACCACGCTGAAGGCAATCTCCGGCCTGCTCGACCTGGAAAACGGGGCGCTGACGGCCGGCGACGTGGTGTTCGCCGGGGCCTCCACGCGCGGCCGCAAGCCGCACGCGCTGGTCCACGCCGGCCTCTTCCACGTCATGGAAGGGCGCCATGTGTTCGAAGACCTGACCGTCGAGGAAAACCTGGTCGCCGCCACCTATTCCCGCGCCGGAGCCTCGGCGCGGGACTTCGACCTCGTCTACCAGTACTTCCCCCGCCTGTACGAGCGCCGCAAGGGCCTTGCCGGCTACCTGTCCGGGGGCGAGCAGCAGATGCTCGCCATCGGCCGGGCGCTGGTGGCCAACCCGCGCCTCATCCTGCTCGACGAGCCGTCCCTCGGCCTGTCGCCGCTGCTGACCGAGGAAATCTTCACCATCATCGCCCGCATCAATGCCGAGCACGGCACCAGCATGCTGGTGGTGGAGCAGAACGCCGCCATGGCCTTCGCCGTCGCCTCCTACGCCTACATCATGGAGACGGGGCGCATCGTCACCGACGGGCCGGTGGAGACGCTGATGCGCGACCAGGACGTGCGCGAGTTCTACCTCGGCATGGGCGAGGAAGGGGCGGCGCGGAACTACCGCGACGTCAAACACTACAAGCGCCGCAAGCGCTGGCTGTCGTGAGGATGCCCGCCATGGCAGAGCTTCCCCCGCTGACCCTGGTGCAGATGCTGCGCCGCCGCGCCGAGCAGACGCCGGCCGGCATCGCCCTGCGCCAGAAGGATTTCGGCATCTGGAACCCCGTCACCTGGGGCGACTACTACGCCCGCGCCCGCGCCGTCGCCCTCGGCCTGACGGCGCTGGGGCTGGAGAGCGGCGGCCATGTCGGCATCCTGTCCGACAACCGCATCGAGTGGGTGCTGGCCCAGTTCGGCGCCGGCATCGCCGGCGGCATCGCGGTCGGCGTCTACCCCACCAGCCCGGCGTCGGAGGTGGCCTATGTGCTCGGCCATGCCGAGGTGCAGCTGGTCATTTGCGAGGACCAGGAACAGGCCGACAAGGTGCTGGAATGCCAGGACCAGCTGCCGCGCCTGAAGCGCATCATCGTCATCGACATGAAGGGCCTGCGCCATTACCCGCGCGACCGCATCATCTCCTTCGCGGAGGTGGAGGCGCTGGGGCGTGACCGCGACCCGGCGGAGATGGAACGGCGGGTGGACGGCCAGTCGCTCGATGACGTGGCGCTGATGATCTACACCTCCGGCTCCACCGGCAAGCCCAAGGGCGCCATGATCACCTGGCGCAACATGCGGGCCGAGGCCGCCGCCATCATGGAGCGCCTGGGCGCCGGCCCCGGCACCAGCCACCTGTCCTACCTGCCGCTCTGCCATGTGGCGGAGCAGATGTTCACCACCATGGGCCCGATCTACGGCGGCGGCATGGTGAACTTCGGCGAAAGCCTGCGCACCGTGCAGGAAGACCTGCGCGAGGTGGCGCCGACCAGCTTCCTCGGCGTGCCGCGCATCTGGGAAAAGCTGCACAGCGCCATCCACATCAAGATGATCGAGGCCGGCGGCCTGCGCCGCTGGCTGTTCGACCGCGCCGTCGCCGCCTGCGAACCCTTCGCCGAGGTGCCGCCGGCCCAGCGCAGCCTCGGCCAGCGGCTGACCTTCGCGCTGTGCACGCTGCTGATCTTCCGCGCCCTGCGCAACTACATCGGCCTGCGCAAGGCGCAGGTGGCGCTGACCGGGGCGGCGCCCATCTCGCGGCGCATCGTCACCTTCTTCCGCACCATCGGCGTGCCGGTGCTGGAGATCTACGGCCTGACCGAGACCACCGGCATGGTCACCGGCCAGTACCCCGGCCGCACCGCGCCGGGCTGCGTCGGGCCCGCCATCCACGGCGCCGAGTGCCGCATCGGCGACATGGGCGAGCTGCAGGTGCGCGGCGAGGTGGTCTTCGCCGGCTACTACAAGAACCCGGAGGCCACCGCCGCCTCCATCCGCGGCGGCTGGCTGCACACCGGCGACGTGGTGGAGATGGTGGACGGCCAGTTCCGCATCGTCGACCGCCTGAAGGACATCATCATCACCGCCGGCGGCAAGAACCTGAGCCCGTCGGAGATCGAGAACACCGTCAAGGGCAGCCCCTACATCAAGGAATGCATCGTCATCGGCGAGGGCCGCAAGTACGTCTCCGCCCTCATCCAGATCGACCTGGAAACGGTGGGCAAGTGGGCCGAGGAACACGGCATCGCCTACACCCACTTCCGCAGCCTGGCCGAGAACCCGGCGGTGCGCGAGCTGGTGCAGGGCGAGATCAACGCCGCCAACGGCCAGCTGGCGCAGGTGTCGCACGTCCGCAAGTTCCACCTGCTGACCAAGGAACTGGACCACGACGATGACGAGGTGACGGCCACCATGAAGGTCCGCCGTTCCAACATCGCGAAGAAATACGCCACCGAAATCGCCGGCCTCTACGCCTGAGCCCGCCGGCGCCTCGCAAAGGATCGACAGCATGACCCGCAAGGCCGTCATCGCCGGCTATTGCCGCACTCCCTTTACCTTCGCCCACAAGGGCGCGCTGGCCGGCATGCGCCCCGACGACCTGGGCGCCCACGTCATCCGCGCCCTGATCGACCGCACCGGCGTGCCGCCGGCGGAGATTGAGGACGTCATCTGGGGCTGCGCCTTCCCGGAAGGGGAGCAGGGCCTCAACATCGGCCGCATCGTCGGCATGCTGGCCGGGCTGCCGGAAACGGTGGCCGGCGCCACCATCAACCGCTGGTGCGGCTCGTCCATCCAGGCGGTGCAGATGGCGGCCGGCATGATCGCCACCAACGCCGGCGAGGCCTTCATCTGCGGCGGCACCGAATGCATGTCGCGGGTGCCGATGATGGGCTTCAACCAGCTGCCCAACCCGGCCTGGGACGCGCAGATGGTGGCCGACTACATCAACGTCGGGCTGACCGCCGAGCGGGTGGCGGCGATGTACGGCCTGAGCCGCGAGGACCAGGACCGCTTCGGCCACTGGAGCCAGAGCAAGGCCGTCGCCGCCCGCGACGGCGGCCGCCTTGCGCCCGAAATCGTGCCGGTGCCGGTGGGCGACACGGTGGTCGACACCGACGGCTGCATCCGCGCCACCACGCTGGAGAAGCTCGCCACCCTGAAGCCGGCGTTCAAGGCCGACGGCACCGTCACCGCCGCCTCGTCCTCGCCCATGACCGACGGCGCCACGGCGGTGCTGGTGTGTACCGAGGACTTCGCCGCCCGCCACGGCCTGACGGTGCTGGCGGCGGTGAAATCCTTCGCCGTATCGGGCTGCGCGCCGGGGGTCATGGGCCTCGGCCCCATCGAGGCGACGCGCAAGGCGCTCGCCCGCGCCGGCCTCACCATCGCCGACATCGACCTGGTGGAGATGAACGAGGCCTTCGCCGCCCAGGCGGAAGCCTGCCGCCGTGACCTCGGCATCGCCGAGGACCGGCTGAACGTCGACGGCGGCGCCATCGCCCTCGGCCACCCGCTCGGCGCAACCGGCACGCGGCTGGTCGGCAAGGCGGCGACCCTGCTCGCGCGCGAGGGCAAGACCCACGCGCTCGCCACCCAGTGCATCGGCGGCGGCATGGGCATCGCCATGATCCTGGAGGCGGCATGACACGCACGGTTCGCAAGGCGGCGGTGCTCGGCGCCGGGTCCATGGGCGGCGGCATCGCGGCCCAGTTCGCCAACGCCGGGGTGCCGGTGGTGCTGCTCGACGTGACGGCAGAGCAGGCCCGCGCCGGCCTTGCCCGCCAGCAGACGGCCGGCGCCTTCATGCACGACAGCGCCGTGGCGCTGGTGGAAACGGGCGGCATCGACGCCGACCTCGGCCGCCTTGCCGATGCCGACTGGATCGTCGAGGCGGTGGTCGAGAACCTGGACGTCAAGCGCGCCCTCTTCGCCAGGGTGGAGGCGGTGAGGCAGGGCGGCGCGGCGGTCTCCTCCAACACCTCCACCATCCCGCTCGCCCGCCTGACCGAGGGCCTGCCGGAGCGCTTCGCCCGCGATTTCGTCATCACCCACTTCTTCAACCCGGTCCGCCACATGCGCCTGCTGGAGGTGGTGGCCGGCCCGCGCACCGACCCCGTCACCGCCGCCCTGGTGCGCGAGGCGGCCGACCGGCTGCTCGGCAAGACGGTGATCGACTGCCGCGACACGCCGGCCTTCATCGCCAACCGCATCGGCTGCTTCTGGATGACCGTGGCGGTGATGGAAGCCTTCGCCCACGGCCTGACGGTGGAGGAGGCGGACGCGGTGGCCGGCCGCCCCTTCGGCATTCCGCCGACCGGCATCTTCGGCCTGTTCGATCTGGTTGGCATCGACCTCATCCCCCACGTCTGGGGCAGCCTGTTCGACGCCCTGCCGGCCGACGACGCCCACCGCGCCCACGACATCCTCGGCCAGCCGCGCCTGCGCGCCATGATCGAGGCCGGACAGGTGGGCCGCAAGGCGGGCGGCGGCTTCTATCGCATGGTCAAGGACGCCGCCGGACGCCGGACGCGCGAGGTGATGGACCTGGAAACCGGCGCCTACCGCCCGGAGCGGCCGGCGCCCGCCGTCGCCCCCGATCTCGCCGGCCTCATCGCCCGCGACGACGCCCTCGGCCGCTATGCCTGGGCGGTGCTGTCGCAGACGGTGTCCTACGCCGCCGCCATGGCGCCGGAGATCGCCGACGACCCGGCCGCCGCCGATGCCGCCATGGAACTGGGCTACAACTGGGCCAGGGGGCCGTTCGCGCTGGCCGATGCCGTCGGCTGCCGCGCCATCGCCGACCGCCTCGCCGCCGAGGGGCGCGAGGTGCCGGCGCTGCTGGGCGGGGGCGGCGCCGCCGGGGGGG